>NZ_AJXD01000039.1:0-124762 GCF_000264725.1 Acinetobacter sp. HA
ACTTCGGTTAGCATTGGCTTTTAATACCACTTCCTGAGGTAAGTTACCCCATAATGGTGCCAGGATTTTTGCCGCTTCATTCGGATTGGTTTTTACCCAAGCTGCTTTTTCTTTTAAGGTATCAATCACATCATTCAAGATTGCAGGATTTTCCTGAGCAAATTTATGACCAGTTAAGTAGTAACGTGTATAACTTGCTAACCCTTCACCTGAAGCGAGGACTTTTGCATTTTGTACAACTGTACCACTTGAAACATATGGCTCCCAAGTCACCCAGGCATCTACACCACCATGTTCAAATGCTGCACGGCCATCTGCCGGGCTGAGCCATGCTGGAGTAATATCTGTAAAACTTAAATCTGCCTGATTGAGTGCTGCAATTAACAAGTAATGACTACCCGCAGCTTTGGTTACTGCAATCTTTTTGCCTTTCAAATCCGCAACAGTTTTGATACTGGAATTTTGTGGAATCAAAATTGCCTGTGCATTTGGAGATGCAGTTTCTTTGGCATAGTAAGTCAGATTCGCTTTGGCTGCCTGGGCAAATACGGGAACTGTATCTGCCACATCCGCAGTCACATCAACACTGCCCACATTAAGTGCTTCAGCCAAAGGCTGACCGCTGGTAAATTCATGCCAACTGACTTTGACATTCTTTTCTGCCAGTTTCTTTTCAAGCTCACCCGTTTCTTTTAACAAGGTCATGAGTGTAGAAGAACGCTGGTAACCAATACGCACTGTGTCTGCCGTATAAGCCGTTTTTTCGACTTTTTCTTTTGGTGCTTCTGCCTTATTACATGCAGTTAAAAGCACACTAAAGATTAGCGTGAAAATAAATAATAACCTGGATTGAACCATCCTCATCTACCCCATATGCTGGAAAATACGTTTCTTTGTTTTATGCCGAAAGCAGCTCAGAAACTTTTAATTTTTCAGCATTCTAGAAAAGCAGGTTCTGAATTAAAAATAATCTATTTTCATAAGTGCAGCAGAAATTATTCAAACTCGTTTTTATATAAATTTATGATTTAAATATTATTTTTAAACTATTCCTTATTAAATGATTCTTGCATTAATTCTGACTGACCCACCACCATGGCATAAGGGTATTTTTCAGAATTTTGCGATGGTTTGAATAAGCTGGATCATGTTTCGCCACTTCAGTCCAGAAACGCGGGCTATGATCAAAATGCCGGGTATGTGCCAGTTCATGCACGCAGAGATAACGGACGATATTTTCAGGAAACAGAATAATACCGCTATTCAGCATAATGTCATGTCTGGCAGAACAGCTGCCCCAACGGGTTTTCGGCTGGCGGATATTACAGACATTGAAAGATAATCCTGTTTCCAGACTAACCTGTTCAAGATAAATCGGTAACTGTTGTTTGGCATAGGCAATTACAAAAGCTTTTAAGTAGCTTTCAGGATTTCGATCACTGATATAGAGCATATAGTTTGCATAATCCAGAATAAAATTATGCTTCTGGGCCTGGTATTGAACTGATATTGGCTGATTCAGATTAAATAGCTGCAAGCTAGCAGGTAAACTACGATCAACACTTTGTATTTTTTCCTGCTGGGATTGCCAGGTTTTGAGTAACCAGCTTTCGGCATCATTAATAAAATTCTGGATTTGTTTTTTTGTGCAAAATACGGGTGCAGTCAGGCGAATTTGAGTACCATCCACACGAAGCTTTAAACGTGTTGAGCGAATATTTCGGACAATTTGAATTTCAGGTAAGTCGGATAAGGTCATTTTTATTCTTTTTTAATCTCCGCAAACCCCTCTTTCTCAAAGAGGGGCTTTCAAAAATCTCCCTTCTTGCACTTGTTTTAAAGCAGTGCTTTAAAACTTCGCTCAGGGAGATTTAGAGGGATTTTTTCTAGAAAGTTTAATTAAACCGCAGTACGCTCTTCAATACCGTTATCAGTAGCAACCACAGCAATATCAGCTTTATTTAAGGCAAAGATACCGTTACAAACAACACCTGGAATGTCATTCAAAGTTTTTTCTAACTCTAATGCATTCAAAATATTTAAGTTATAAACATCCAAAATTACATTACCGTTATCGGTGACTACACCTTCACGGTACGCAGGGTCCCCCCCTAAAGCAACAATTTTACGTGCGACTGCAGAACGTGCCATTGGAATCACTTCTACAGGAAGCGGAAATTCACGGCCTAACTGTTCCACCCACTTAGAATCATCGACGATACAAACGAATTTTTTCGCAATAGATGCAACAATTTTTTCACGTGTCAGCGCAGCACCGCCACCTTTGATCATGTGCATATGGCGGTCGATTTCATCCGCACCATCTACATAGGCATCCAGACCGCCTACGCTATTCATATCGACAACTTCAATGCCTAATTTTTTAAGACGTTGTGCAGTGGCCTCAGAACTTGCAACTGCTGCTTCCAATTGAAGCTCAGGCAAAAGTTCGATTAAGAAGTTGACAGTACTTCCAGTACCGACGCCTAAAATGCCCCCTTTTGGTAAGTGCTTTAACGCAGCTTTTGCTGCAGCTTGCTTTTTCTCATCTTGGGTTGCATATAGACTCATGACATCACTCAACTATTTTGGACTTTCGCAGTATTTTTAAACCGCAAAGCCGCGTGGTTTGTTACAATAAGTGCTTATTTTAAACTGTTAGATGGAAAATTAACATGCTGTCTCGTTTGGTTCGACAAATTTTACAAGCAACTGTATACGATGTTGCAATCGAAACCCCACTCGAAGCAGCGCCACGAATTAGCGAACGCTTAAATAATAACATTCGCTTTAAACGTGAAGATTTACAACCGGTTTTTTCATTCAAACTACGCGGTGCCTATAACCGTATTAGTCAATTACCGAAATCACAACTCGAACGTGGCGTTATCACAGCTTCAGCAGGCAACCATGCCCAAGGCGTGGCGCTGTCAGGGAAAAAGCTGGGGATTCGCGCGATTATCGTGATGCCAAAAACCACGCCTGATATCAAGGTTCAAGCGGTAAAACGCTTAGGTGGCGAAGTCGTATTGCACGGTGATTCATTTGATGTTGCCAATAAATATGCGATTCAACGTGCCGAAGAAGATGGCATGACCTTTATTCCACCTTATGACGATGAACTGGTGATGGCCGGTCAAGGTACCATTGCCAATGAAATTTTGCGTCAATGGCGTGATGTGGAATATGTCTTCGTTGCTGTTGGTGGTGGTGGCCTGATTGCCGGTGTTGCAGCGTACTTGGGAGATGTTGCTCCGCATGTCAAAGTTATTCCTGTGGAATATGATGAATCCGCGTGCTTAAAAGCGGCCTTAGAAGCCAATGAACGTGTGATTCTTCCATCTGTCGGTTTATTTGCCGATGGTACTGCGGTGGCACAAATTGGTGAAAAACCATTTGAGGTCATCCGTCTGCAAAAATCAGATAATTCTGGTCCAATTGTTGAACCTGATGTGGTACTGGTCAATACCGATGAAGTCTGTGCAGCAATTAAAGATACCTATGACGAATGCCGTAGTATTGTAGAACCATCTGGTGCAATGGCGTTGGCAGGGATTAAAAAATACGTCGCTGAACACGGCATTCAAGGCAAAAATATCGTGTCCATTGTTTGTGGTGCCAACATGAACTTTGACCGTTTACGCTATATCGCGGAACGTACTGAACTCGGTGAGCGTAAAGAAGCAATCTTTGCCGTGACCATTCCTGAACAGAAAGGCGCTTTCCTGAGTTTCTGTCGTGCCCTGCAAGGCCGTAACATCACCGAGTTTAACTACCGTGCCAGCGATGCAACCGCAGCTCAGGTCTTCGTTGGTATTAGCCTGAAAAATGGCGAAAAAGAACGTCAGGAAATTTATGAAAACCTGAAATTCCAGTATGACGTTGATGATCTGTCTGACGACGAAGTAGCAAAACTGCACATCCGTTATCTGATTGGTGGTCACGCAGACATTGAAAATGAACGTCTGTTCCGTGTCGAATTCCCGGAGCGTCCAGGTGCGTTATTGACTTTCCTTGAACGTCTAGGCCCAACTCATAACATCACCCTGTTCCACTACCGCAACCACGGCGCAGCTGAAGGTCGTGTACTGGTCGGTTTGGAAGCGGAAGATGCAAAACAGAATCCAGACGGTTTGATCGAAACCCTGGAGAGTATCACCTATCCATATGACGAGATTACCAATAACCTGGGTTATCAACGCTTCCTGAAATAATTTCAGATTCTGATATCCAAACAATCAAAAACCGTCTTTCGAGGCGGTTTTTTGATATAAGCGAATAAGAACTCAGGTCTTTGATAATATTTATGTAAAGCAAATGGCTGAAATATTAATTAAGCACTAAGATAAACACGTAAATTAATAGAAAGCGCATGTATAAGCGCAGCAACTTTAGGAAAAATACATGGCACTGTTTGCTGTGATCGGTTTAGGAAGTTTCGGTGCCACTGTTGCCACACAACTGATGTCACTCAAACATGAAGTAATTGGCATCGACCTGAATAAAAAATATGTTGAAAGCATTTCAGATGAACTCACCCATGCCGTGATTGCAGATGCCACGGATGAACATGTGCTGGACGAACTAAATGTTCAGAACTGTGAAGCGGTGGTGGTGGCGATTGGTGAAGATATTGAAGCCAGTATTCTCTGCGTCCTACACCTCAAGAATATGGGGGTTAAAAAAATCTGGGCCAAATCCAAGTCCAAAGCTCACCATATGATCCTGACCCATCTTGGGGTGGATAAGATTATTCATCCCGAGGAAGATATGGGTGTTCGGATTGCGCAATCCTTAAGTTATCCGATGGTCAGCCGCTATATGGCGCTTGAGGATGATCGTTATCTGGTCAAAATTGAGATTCATGCTGAACAAAGTGGTATCAAACTCAATCAGCTGATGGATCATGCACCAGAAATTAAAACCATTCTGCATAAGCGTGGCCCCGTGGTGCAATATATCCTCGATCCCCATCTTATTCTTAAAGAAGATGATATTCTGCTTGTTGAGGGTTTGCTGGAACCTTTACGCCGCCTGTCCAAACATTTTAAAAATCTATGAAAATAACTGCTCATAAAAACCGGACCATTAATCTCAGTCCACCCAGCATTATCGCATTGGGATTTCTGGCATTGATTTTGATTGGTTCAATCTTGTTAATACTACCAGTTTCTCATCATGGTGATGTCACCTGGTTTCAGGCTGTTTTTACTGCAACTTCTGCGGTGACCATTACCGGTTTGTCTGTGGTCAATGTCGGAGAAGCTTATACGGTCTTTGGCAAGATCGTAATCATGATTCTCCTGCAATGTGGCGGACTCGGCTTTATGACCTTTGCCATTCTGGCTGCCATGAGTCTGGCGCCCAAAATGGGACTAAGGCAACAAGTCATGGCTCAGGAGTCCATCGGTCAGACCAGCCTGAAAAAAATCAGTACTACCATTAAAGGTGTGTTTCTATATTCGCTGTTCTTTGAAGCAATTGGCACAGTGATTCTGACTATTGCATGGTTACAGGATTACAACTTTGCCCAGGCTTTTTTCTACGCTTCCTTTTATAGTATTTCTGCTTTTAACAATGGTGGCTTTTCCCTGTTCCCGAATAGCCTAATGAGCTTTGCCGATCAGTATCTTATTACCTTCACCATTAGCATGCTGTATATCATTGGCGGCATTGGCTTTCTGGTGTTGATGGATGTACGACAGCATAAACGCTGGCGCAAACTGAGTACTAACAGTAAGCTGATTTTGAGTACCATTGCTGCACTGAATCTTTCTGCCTTTATCCTGATCTGGATTCTGGAAGCTTCTAATCCTCAAACACTGGCATTGATGAGTGTGGGCGATCAGGCGGTCAATGCCTGGTTCCATGCCACAGTACCGCGTTCTTCAGGTTTTAATAGTCTGCCGATGGATCAGCTGACCAATGCGTCCACCTTAGTTACCATGTTCCTGATGTTTATTGGTGGTGGTTCTTTAAGTACCGCAGGTGGCATTAAGGTCGGAACTTTTATCATTGTAGTGATTAGTGTAATTAGCTTCCTACGGCGTGAAGATGAAATTCGTTTATTCAAGCATTCGATTCCAGAGAAAACCACCTTTAAAGCATTGGCAGTGGTCTGTATTACTGCCCTCTTGATTGCAACCGGATTTATGAGTCTGCTTATTCTGGAGCCAGATCAGGACTTTCTGGATCTGCTGTTTGAAACGGTTTCTGCCGCATGTACAGTTGGGTTATCTCGTGGCGTCACTTCTGAATTACAGCCAGCCAGTCTGTTGATTCTGATGCTGTTGATGTTTGCAGGTCGTTTAGGTCCTTTGACCTTGGCCTATTTTATTGCCACACCGAAAAAGAGCCGCCTTAAACATCCGCCTTCAGAAATTCAGGTTGGGTAATTTCGATATAAAACAAAAAATCCACGTCAGCACGTGGATTTTTTGATGATAATGCTTTTTAGAACCAGTTCATCAACGAAACACCCAAGCCGACATACGTCGCCTTATGGTTATAGTCGATCAGGCTTTCACCGTAGCCATCAAACAACTGGAAATGTCCACGCAGACGACCACTGATCGGAAATGACCAGTCAAATTGCGCTGCACCACGACTATCATCACCGCCTTTTAAGGTATGACGCAACATGAGCGAAAAGTCATGATCTTTCCAGCGATAAAATGCAGTCAAATCGCCACGACCGACATAGTCTACGATATCCGGATTGTTATCATCTGGCAGGTCTTCTTCAAAACGATACCAAGGACGTAGCATCAGGGCAAAGTTATTACGCTCAAAGCCCAGATTCAGCATCACCCGGTTCCAGCTACGTGATAGTGGATCCGAACGACCATTGGACTGATGATTAAAGGTCAGACCTAGCATACGCCAGTCCAGACCAAATAAATCGTAATTGGTTCGGAATACAATACTGGCTTCTGGTTCATAATTGGTTTCACGGAATGGACGTGATTCTTCAGAGTTATATACTTGCCAGCGTGAAGACTGGGTATACGCCAGCCAGATATCACCATTATTACCAAAAATATTTTCTACTGCTTTGGTTTTTAGTGAAAGCTGAAACTTGGCTTCCATGGATTTCAGGTTCTGATCTTCTGTTACCGTATTACGTTCATTCGGACTTTCAGGAAACTCATTTTTCTCGGAGGTCCAAAATCCTGGCAATACATACACCGGCTGATAAGAACGGATATTCCAGGTACCCAGTTTACTTTCCGGTGAAAGTTCCCAACGGCTGTCCAATAAAGACAGGTTTGGTTTCAGTGGCGATCCTTCACTGACCGTTACTGTAGAAACAGTTTTATCAATTCTAGCTTTCAGGTTATCGGGTTCAGGCGCAAGTTCAGCAGCTGCGCGGCGTTCAGATACCAGTACCACTCTTTCAGCTTCTGGTACTTTGAACAAAGCATCATAACACGCTAGACGTTCTGCACTGGTTTCTACCGCGGCACAGGCCTCAGCCGTTGCTGGCATCGGACTGCTGGGGATAGTTGTTTGATTTTCTTCTGCATACACCTGCGCCCCACCCATGCAGCCCAGCAAAATGCTCAGCTGCAAAGTTGGGCGCTTAAACGAATTAAGCGCCATTCAATTTTCCTTTTTTCTTTTATTGAACCTGTTGAATCACAAATCCGAGCTGTTCCAGTGCTTCACGTTTTGCTACTGGTGCAACCACTGCACGCGATGGCTGTTGTTCTACCAGATATTGCTGAACCACACGTTTCAGGTCATCCAGCGTCACATTGAGCAGACGTTCACGTAACTGCTTACGGAATGCCGGAGTACGCTGATGCAGGTAAGCATAACAAGCTGTAATTGCCTCACCTGCTGGTGAACCCGGCTTATCCATGCTGGCAATCAGACCCAGAATCGCTTCTTCCAGTTGATGTGGCTGTTGTTCCGCATTTAATAGCCACTGAACACTTGCATCAAAGTCCTTGAAAGTCTCTGCTAAACGTGGATCACGGTAGCTGTAGAAACGGAATGAACAGGCATTACCATCATAGCTGGCACCGCCACCATAAGCACCGCCTTTTTCACGGATCGCACTATGCAGGTATCCATTACGCAAATAACCTGCCAAGACCATCAATGGTGCTGCATCAGGATGAGATACTTCCACTGCCGGATAAGCTGCTGCACAGAACTGAACATTGGCCTGAATCAGCCATGCCTCATCTGCTTGATTCAATACTTTTTCAGTTTGAGCAAGTTGTACCGGATTACGGTCCACAGCAACTTTATCCCAAACATTCTGAACTTCTTCTACCAGATGGTCCGCTTGCGGTTCTTCACAAACCAGTAAGAACTGTTTTGGAGCTTGCAGTAAAATACGATGAATGCGTTTCAGCTCTTCAATCATGGCATCGTAAGCAGCTTCATCTTTCTCAATCTGAGCAACCAGATTCATCAGCCAGTTCAATGCACCAAGACCAGTGTTATGATAATCACGGGTCGCTAAAGCACTGTGCTGACGTGAAGCTACCTGCATCGCATAGCTATGGCCTGAGCCCGAAATACGCGAATGCCAGCGTGTTTTACGCTGTTGCAGTAATTCGATAATACGGCCTTTTTCATCAAAACGAAGCTGCTCAAAACCGGTTTTCAGCAACTGAATCGCTTGCAGGTTATTTACCAGAGATTTAGTTGTGAGCGTTAACCAGGCAGAAATCTTATTCTTGTCATCTACTTTTGAACGTAATGAAGCTCCCATACCCAATCCACCGCTAACAGCAGTCTGGATTTGCTGGAATTCAAGATAATCATATTCGCCCGCACCGACTTCCCCGACCAGAATCGAAAGCAGGTTAAAGTATGGTGATTGCACAACTTCGTCAGGAATCTGTACCAGGACTTGTTGGTAATAAATACCATTGGTACCAGCATAATAAAGGTTTAATGGCGTATCGATGCCATTGGAAATCACTTCACGCAACTGACCCTGTACGATCTGCATTTCAGCAGGCACGTCTTCCAGGCCAACCTTAGGTAACAGGTTCAGGTCATCCGGTGTATCTTGACGAACTTTTAAAGCTTCAGTCTGCGCAACGATTTCAGCTTTTTGTTCTTCAGTCAGTGTTTTGCCAATTTCTGCCAGTCGTGCTTTTTCCGCTTCGGCCTCTTTGGCAGATTTGGTAGCATCTGGAACCAGCGTCAGTTGCACACGGTGCGGGTTATCAATCAGATGTTCTTTGATCAGATTAGACAGCCACATCGGGTCTTTCAGTTCTTCTTTAACCGCGGCAATTGCAGAATCCACATCCCACACTTCAACCGGATCACGGTGATGAATTGCGCTACCTAAACCGTTCAGGATCAGGCTTAAACCATATGGCGTACCATCACCATTGATTTCACGCTGATGCAATTCAATCTGATGCAGAATCGCATCTACTGCCTGCTGATCTACCGGTTTCGCAGCAACATCTTCCAGAATCTTGAATACGCCATTTTTAAATTCTTCAGCATATTCTGGATTTGAGCCTTGAACTGCGCAATAGAAAGTCATTTCAAAGTTAGAGTCATCAACCCCCATAAATGGGCCTGTTGCATCTGCATAACCACAGGTTTCCAGATAATGACGCAGTGGAGATGCCGAATCTTCTAACAGGATACCTTCTACCAAACGCATACCCAGACGAAGTTTGATTTCGCTTGCTTCCGGTAGTAACCAGGAAATAACGTGATAGGTTTTATCACGTAAATCCTCTGCATCAACTGCATAAGTATCAGTCACGGATACCGGTGCAGACAAACGGGTTTCTGGCGTTGAGTATAAAGTCTCACCCTGTTCAAATTTAGACAGTGCCAAGTTTTCAAACTGTTCTTGCAGTTCATAAGCTGACTTGTTGCCAAAGGTCATGAATACCGCATTACTTGGATGGTAATGTGACTTATAGAAATCAACTAACTCCTGGTAAGTCAAATCAGGAATATCTTTAGGATCACCACCTGAGTTGTAGTGATAGGTGGTATCCGGGAACAGGTAATGCGCCAGCGTATGATAGAGCTGATCTGAAGGTGAACTCATCGCACCTTTCATTTCATTAAACACAACACCTTTGTAAACCGGTTCACCATTTTCCAGCTCAATACGGATCCCTTCCTGGGCAAAATCCAGCGGATTCAGGTTCGCTGCAAAAGCAGCATCCATATACACTTCTAACAGGTTCTGGAAGTCTTTATCATTCTGGGTGGCAAACGGATAAGCTGTCCAGTCCGCCGCAGTAAAGGCATTCATGAATGTGTTCAGGGAACGGCGAATCATCAGGAAGAAGGGATCACGTACCGGAAATTTTTCTGAACCGCAAAGCGCGGTATGTTCAAGAATATGCGCTTCGCCTTTAGAGTCCATTGGCTGCGTACGGAAAGCCACTAAAAAGACATTTTCATCGTGATTGGTCGCCAGGTGATAATGAATGGCGCCGGTCACATTATGTTTATATTCAGACACTAAAATGTCTAAAGCTTCAACATGGTGTTGACGTACCAACTGAAACGCAGGATGTACAGTTTGTGAAATGGTTTCAGTGACATCTACAGTCATGCGATCTCCTAATTTTTAGATAAAAAACAACTGATCGCATTATAGCTGTAGTTTTTGTTATTATTCACGCTGAAAACCGATCATTTTGATCGAATTAAGTAAACTTGGTCATTCAGAAATTGAATCACCAAGTTTATGAACCGTATTTGTAAAATTGAAAATCGGCTAGATCAGATATTTAAAGTAATTGTAATTCGGATGGTTTTCGACAAACACATAATTTTGCTTCTGGTAAAAGCTCGCCGCCAGTTTGGTTTCAGTATGCAGGCAAAGTGCAGAATAATGCGGACGTGCTAACTGTTCCAGATAAGCCAGTAATTGCTTGCCTACTCCATGCTGGCGATATTTCGGATGTACATAGAAACGACGTACACGGCCAATACGCTCTTCCACACCATCTGGTCCCCATTGCTGGTTCAAACCGCCACAAGCAATCAGCTTGTTTCCATCATAAGCCACAGCAAGATATTCATTATCTTTACTGAAGGAGTTTTTTCCTGTGCGATATTCTTCAACTAATTTCTCAATTAAATCATAGCCTTCCTTTTTTGCCAGAGCAGCAAAAGTTTCGATTTGATCTGGTAATTGCTCGGCTTTTACGATTTTAATATCCATATATACACACTGTCAGAAATTGTAGTCTCGGCTCAACCTGCATTTGCATGAATATGCAGTTACAGGTGATATAACACTTATAAATAAAATCCGCTATTTAAATCAATGGCACGACCGCAGGATTACGAAATTTATCTGCTTTAATTCGACCAAAGTGCGAAATGAATGCCTTACAGCATACCCTAAAACTTTTTGAAAATGATTTAACACCCTATAGCAAACCTGAGCATTCGTGTAAACTTATGACTTTCGTTTTTTGAATGTGACTCTCTGACATGGCAAATGTTGATCTTTTTGCAATTGGTAATGCGCTAATTGACCAGGAATTTAAAGTATCTGACGACTTTTTAACTGCACACAACCTGCAAAAAGGCACCATGCAACTGACTGATGGTGAAACACAAGCTGCGCTGTATGAGAACCTGAAAGCCACGCAAAACTATAAAGGCCAGGCATCTGGTGGTTCAGCTGCAAACACGACTGTGGCTTTTGCTGCGCTCGGTGGTTCAGCTTTCTATGCCTGCCGTGTCGGGAATGATGATCTGGGTCAAATCTACCTGGATGGTTTAAATGAAGCCGGCATACAAACCACAACCCGTTCAATCAGTGAAGGTGTTACTGGTACCTGTATGGTACTGGTAAGTCCAGATTCAGAACGTACCATGCATACTTATTTGGGTATCACTGCGGAACTGACTGACGTTCAAATTGATTTCACACCTCTCAAAACTGCAAAATGGCTATATATCGAAGGTTATCTGTCGACTTCAGAAACTGCCCGTCATGCTGTAGAACAGGCACGTACCATTGCCCGTGCCAGTGATGCGAAAATTGCTTTAACCTTGTCTGATCCAGCCATGGTGCAATATGCACGTGCCGGCCTGGACGAAATGATTGCAGATGGCGTAGATCTATTGTTCTGTAATGAACAAGAAGCGTTGATGTACACTGAGACTGAAACGCTTGAAGCCGCTTTAGTTAAATTGCAAGAAATCAGCCAACACATTGTCATTACATTGTCAGCCAAAGGCGCGTTGATCTGCAATGAAGGTCAAAGCTTTACTGTACCGGGTCGTGCTGTAACTGCAGTTGATACCAATGGTGCTGGTGATGCCTTTGCCGGTGCTTTCCTGTATGCACTGAATGCAGGCCTAGGCTGGAAAGTTGCAGCTGAATTGGCAATTCTGATTTCAAGTCAGGTGGTTTCACAATTTGGCCCACGTCTGGCCATTGCTGACTATGCTGCGTTATTGGAAAACTTCCAAAAGGAATGCGCTTAATGTTTAAAATTTGCATGACCGAAGACATCCCGGAACGTGAAGCACGTTCTTTTGAAACGCCAAATGGCGACACCATTTTCATTACTCAACGCGATGGTATGTTCTATGCTTACCAGAACCTGTGTCCACACTTGCAGGTTGAACTGGAGTTTCTGGAAAACCAGTTTCTAGATCGTGATCAGGAATTTATTGAGTGTTCAACCCATGGTGCTTTATTCCTGGTTGAAACCGGAGAATGTATTTCTGGTCCATGTCAAGGTCAAGCACTTGAAAAAGTAGAGATTAACGTGCATTCTGATGGTGGGATTTACCTCACAGAATAACTCTGAAATTGGACGCTACCATGCCGGCATTTTTCCTAGACTATAACTTGATGCCTTTTCATTTAAGTTTATTCGCTGTGATTTTGCTGGGCGTGGTAGAAACCTTAGGTTATTTATTCAAAATTCGCCCGACGAAATTTTTGAAACAGATTTCCCCTTTCTACTTCCGCAATCTCGACCTGCTTAATGTTAAATTTTCGAAAATCTTAATTGTATTTTTCCTGCTGATGAATTTCAGTGTTGCCGGTTATGTGCTGCAACTGCTGATCTATTCTCAGGAACAGGAATTTCTACCGGCGTATTACCTGATTATTCCTGCGTTGATTATTGCAATTTTTTTTACAGTATTTATGATTCACTGTCTGGATCAGGTGATTCCACCTAAATACAAAAAACATCATGTCAATCTGATTGGTCGTCTGGCAACCATTTCCAGTGGCAATGCTCGTCCCGGATTTTCAGCTCAAGCCCGTGTAAGGGATGAATTTGGTCAGCTACATTATGTGCAGGTGGAGCCGGAATTTGGTGAGCTAGAATTCCAATCTCAGATTATTTTAATACGTCTGCGCAAATCACATTATGTTGCCAAAAAAATCAGCAAATCTAATCGTCTGTTTAGCTTGGATTTGGAACACTCATAATTTATAAAAATACAAAAAAACCCGGCATTTATAGCCGGGCTTTTTTTAAAGAAATTTCAGTTAACGCTTTAAGAAACCTGACACCATATTCAGGACATTCTGAATATCATTATTGGCTTCCTGCTTGCTGGTTTGCTCACCCTGCGGAGTTAATGAATCAATTATCTGCGGTAAGACTTTGGAAATGGCGCTATATACATCCTGCTTTGGGGCATGCACCTGCTCCGCCACCTGTTCCACCTCCTGATCATCAAATAACAGCTGTAACTGCTGGTTATCCACGGGCGCATTCTCACCAGGACCTGTAGACACCCAGTCATCAACCTGACTGTTTAAGCCTTGACCTTTCAGCTTATCCAATGCTCCCTGTAAACCACCCTGCTTTTGAATCCAAGCAAGTACCAATGGCAATACGGCAATAAGCAAGGTCTTGGTTCCACCTGCACCCAATCCTGATGATCGAGGTTGCTGATGCGTCTGCTGATTTGGCTGCTGCTGTGACTGACCAGCACCACCCAGTTGACTCAATACAGAACCTAAAATCCCGCCCAAGCCGCCTTGCTGGGATTGACCAGTTTGATGCGTATTACCCGGATTTAACTGTCCAAGTACGGCACCAAGAATTCCACCCAACCCACCTTGTGACTGTTGCGACTGGTTTTGGGATTGATGCTGATTGGTATTCTGCTGTTGCTGACTACCGCCCAAGGCCTGCTTGGCCAGCATCTCTACAATATTACTGAGGTTTGTCATACTGCTTATCCTGTCAATCTTTCTTACAGCATACGTGCTGAACAGAAGGTTGAAATGGATGAATATGTTAATATTTGCAATGAAATTTAGTAGATTTTTTCCTTACCAGCGGAACTTATTCCAATTTTCCGGATTGGCCCAGAATTTGGAATTAAACCAGTCTGGTACATGCTTATAAGTCAGAATATTAAATTGCCATAGAGCAAAGTCGGCCTTATGTGTTGTTTTATCAATAAGTTGGGTTAGTCCTAAAGAACGGAGTAGTTTCTCATCCTGCAAACGGCTTACTACGACCAGACGTTTTGCAAATAAGTCACGCAGCTTGACTAATATCTGACTGATCAATTGATCTGATAACTCACTCGTTTCAGGTGTATCTAGCATCACTACTCCCAGATCATAACGTTGCTGAAAAGGCAGACTTAAAAAGTCAGATACGCTAAAATAATGCCATTGAATGGACTGATTAAACTTGATCTGGGTCAAATCCTGACCAATACAAATCGCAGTTTTTATGGGCTGTTCCTGCGCAAAATCGTCTAGCATCGAAGTGATGACATTCTGTTCAGCCATAACAGCATCCTTATGATTTAAGTGAGTAATTTATATGGAACTTCAAGGCATTTGCCATAAAATGCATGCCGGTCTCAAGAACCTTAGTGTAACTGATCAAGATATACACAGGGCAAATGTTGAATATAAATTCATATTAGATCGTTCAGAAATTGATCTTCCATTTAGTCTGGGTCAAGAAATCGAGATCGACTGGACCGGTAATATCTACTGCGTGTCTTGTGGTACCAAAACATCAAAATCATTTTCTCAAGGTCACTGCTTCAAATGCTTTAAAACCAAAGCGTCTTGTGACATGTGTATTATGAAGCCCGAGAGCTGCCACTATCATTTAGGTACCTGCCGTGAAGACACCTTTGCGCATGAAGTATGTTTCCAGCCTCATATTGTATATTTAGCTAACTCTAGTGGACTTAAAGTCGGAATTACCCGTGTCAACCATATGCCAGGACGCTGGCTGGATCAGGGTGCAACGCAAGCCTTACCCATCATGAAAGTAGGTTCTCGTCGTCTTTCAGGTCAAATGGAAGTCATGTTCGGCACCCAGGTTGCCGATAAAACCGATTGGCGCAAACTGCTCAAAGGTGAGGCTGAGCCCCTTAACCTGATTGATATCCGTGACCAGCTGCTGGATGAATTCGAACCACAAATTACCAGTATTCGTGATGAATTCAGCATGAGTCTGGACTTTAATGAAAATGTCGAGATTCTGGAACAAGAACGCCCACGCGAGTTTATTTATCCGGTAGAAAGCTATCCTGAAAAGATCAAATCACATAATCTGGATAAAACCCCAGTGATCCGTGGCAAATTACAAGGTATCAAAGGCCAGTACCTGATCCTGGATACCGGTGTTATTAATATCCGTAAATATACCGGCTATGAAATTAAGGTTCGTGCTGAGTAAATCGAACTATTTAAAAAAGCGGGATAAAATGTCCCTCTTTTTTATTTACTCATCAGGGAATTTACTACCAAAATTTAAAACACGTTTCAGCATTTCAATGTATCCTTGACTCTAAAGATGGCGCTCTTATAGAGCAAAAACTTTCCCAGAAAATAAAAAACCGGCTCGAAAGCCGGTTTTTTTAAAGGAAAATCTGTTATTTGATTTTCGCTTGCGATTTCAGATAACGCGTATAATCATCAAATTCTTGCTGACCACGTAACTGGGCATAAAGTTTTGCCAGTTCAGTACGCTGTTCTTCGCTTAAGACATCAATCGGATTCTTCTTCACTTCAGATACAGCAACCACTACCAGCTCATTAGGCAAGCTTGCAGTCGTCACAGACCAGAATCCAGCTTTAGGTGCTTTCAGGCTAAATGCTGCACGCTGTACATCACGCTTTAGCAAGCCTTCAGCACGGGTATAGATACCCGCATCTTCAAACACCAGATTACCTTTTGCTACAGAAGCAGCAGGTTTGGTCTTAAACTCATCCAATGATTTCTGAATCTGGGCTTTTGCAAGAGCTCGCGCTTTTTCTTCAATCAGTTCTGCTTTAACACGTGGTTTCGCTTCCGCCAGTGATTGCTCACCTGCTGCATGGTAATCACGCACTTTCACCCAGGCTACATCACCGTTTGCCAACTGTATGCTAGAAGATACATTACGGTCACCATTCTTCACATCGTCATTGAACAGCTTCACTTTCACATTGGCATCACTGAGTAATGGATCCCGTGTAGACAATGTCACGCCTTTGGCTGATTGTACGCGAACACCTTTAACTTCTTGTGTTACCACATCCAGTGAGTCACTGCTGACCACCATATCATTCAGGCTATTCACAGTATCAGAGAATGCATTTGATTTTTTAGAAGCCAGCACCTCTTCAGTCAGACGTGCTTTTTGTGATTCAAATGATGGCACAGCTACATCAGGTGCCTGTACAGCAATGATGTGATAACCATAATCTGTTTTCACGGGTGCAGAAACCTGACCAGATTGTAATGAAGCAACAGCTTTATCAAAAGCATCACCGAACACACCCGCTTCATAAACTGCGATTGCACCGCCTTTGGCCTTAGATTCAGGATCTTCTGAATACTGAGCTGCAGCCTGAGCAAATGTTGTACCCGCTTTGATCTTAGCTGCTACATCTGTTGCGAGTTTTTGCGCTTCAGCTTCAGAACGGTTATCCGCAGTGATCAGGATATGTTTCACTTCTGGCTTGGCAGTCGATTTTTGTGCCGCAACAAAACTGTTATAGGCATCTTGTAGTTCGGCATCGGTTACCGTAACAGCAGCGGTATTAATATCACCCGCTTTTAAAACTACGTAATCTACATCCACACTCGTTGGCTGCTTGAATACAGTCTTATGCTTTTCATAATAAGCTGCAATTTCTGCATCAGTCACCTTAACGTTTTTCTTGTAGTTCTCAAGATTGACACTGGCAATATGCACATGACGCTGTTCAGTCTGCAAGTCAGCAATCTGCTGAATTTCCAGTTTACTAACCAATGGATAGTCAATAAATGTAGATGACAACATTTTAAGAGCATGGTCAGTGCGCAGGCTTGCAATCAGCTGCTGGCTGTTCATGCCTACAGAGCGCAAATAGTTTTCATAGAGCGCATTTGAAAATTGACCATTTTGCTGGAAACTCGGTTGCTGAGCAATCATTTGCTCAATTTGCTGATCACTGAGGCTGATGCCCAGGTTTTCAGCTTGTTGCAGCAAAACTGTACGTGCAACCAGCGTATCCATTGCTTTTTGATCAATGAATGCCTGATTTAATAATGTTTCATCGCCATTGGCATAACTGAGATATTGTTCTTTGAATGATTTTGTCAGAGATTCCAGTTCTTTTTTAGAGATATCTGTGCCATTTACCGTCTTGGCTGTATCTTTGTTCCCACCACTAAAATATCCTTCAATACCTACAAGCGCTAAAGGGGTTAAAAACAGAACGAGCAAGACCTTGCCCAGCCAACCCTTAATAACTTTACGAAAAGATTCCATAAGTATTCCAATATTTTATTTGCATGGGATTTTACCCGAAAAAACCCACTGAATGAATGTGTTAATCCTGACTATTTAATTAATCAATAAAAAAAACGCGCCTAGTGAGGCGCGTTTGGTTGCTGTTGGCGATTAAGCTACAGCGTCTTTCAAGCCTTTACCAGCTTTGAAGCTAGGTACTTTGCTTGCTTTGATTTCTAGCGTAGCACCAGTTTGTGGGTTACGGCCAGTACGTGCAGCACGTTCTTTAACGCCGAAAGTACCAAAACCAACGAGAGTAACTGTATCACCTGATTTAAGCGCTTCAGTAACAGAAGCAATTGTAGCATCTAAAGCCTTACCAGCGTCAGCCTTAGATAATCCCCCTTTCTCTGCAATTGCATCAATTAATTCTGATTTATTCATGAAAATTACGTCCTCTTAATATCGTTTATTTAAGGTCCAAGAATTTGTTTAAATTGCCATAGCGACTTTATAACAATGGTTTAGGGCTAAACGCAATACTCTTCGACCTCTTTTTTTTAAAAAATAAGCGAAAAAAACATTGAATAATGAATAAAGTCACTTTCGTTGTGATTTTTTAGACAATTCATCCTGTATTTTCCCCTGTTCTTCCATCAACTGATCGACTTTAGCATGCAGCTGCAGGATCAGTTTTTCTAGATGCTGTACGTCCTTCAGCGTCACTAATCCTATACGATTCAAGGAATGATGAACAGAGTGATCAATTAATTTTTCAACTTTATCTTTGGTATCTGTGACAGACTCTTTGGCCTTTTCTGAGACTTTTTCGACAGTTTGGTCGGCAATGTCAGTCGTTTTGGATTCTAACTCTTCTCCCACCTTGACCAAAGAGTCGAATAATTTATTGCCTTCTTCTTCGGCACGAGAGAATGCACCCAGTCCAGCCAGCCAGATTTGTTTGGTATATTTTCGAAAGTCGAGGACCGACTTACGCTCTGATCCTAATCTCGACTTAGCTTTTGATGTTTTTCGTTCTGTTTCCGGAATTGCATCCAGTGCCGCTTCAGATTTGTCCATGTGCACGCCTCCTGATTATTTTCTATGCAAATTTTATATAGAAATCTACAAAATTACAGCATATTAGCAAATTTAATACTTGCCAGTTTTGCTAAACTGTTCTACAAAGCAATTTATTTCATGTTTTAAGTTTAATCCCTGAAATATCAATTAGGCAGGATGTTTTATATTTCAAATTTTTCAGGAAAGGATTGGTTGTATCTATGAGCGAATCGCAGCAAAGTCAAAAGCAGCCGCACTTATTGCTGACAATGACTTTAATTGTTTTAGAAACGATTTTCACTTTTATTCTAAAACATGATCGCGTTGTTGCATTACAAGCTAAAAAGTTTATTGATGAAAATATCGCTATTAAGATTAATAGTTATATTCCTTATTTCGACTTTTATGTGCAGTTTACCGATAAGGGTCTGCTATTTGACCATAAAGCGCCAAATAAGATCATTGATCTTGATGTGCGTACTAATCTGTCCGATCTGATCAAAATCTTTATTTTTGGCAATCGTCGCAGTATTAAGGCTATGCGTATTGATGGCAATCAGATCCTGAAAGATGAATTCCGAGATCTGCTGACCCTGTTTGCCCTGCCGAAACTGCTTGCTGACTGGAAACAGTGGCTGTATGAACCAAGAGACGAGTCTGAAGTCGTTACTTCACGTAATCGTCTGGCCCCACTTCTAGATAAAATTGACCAGCAACGTTCTAAAATTAATACCCTGCAAGTGGAAGTTAAGCAGTATGAAAACCGGATTCGACGCATGCAACGTCGTCAGAAGCAAATTAATATAATCTTTGGTCTTATTACCGTAGGTTTAATTACGTTATTAGTATATAATTGGCTTGCTTAATAAAGCCTTCTTTTTGGTACGATTTAACGTTTCACTTTGCATAATAAAAAAACTTGACTATTTTAGTCAGGATTCTTAAAATCGACACATCTAGTCTAACCATGTGTATCGAATCATGCGCTTAACCACTCGCGGTCGCTACGCAGTGACTGCTCTTCTTGATCTAGCTTTGCAGCCAACTGAACAAACGATCACGCTTGCTGAAATTGCAGCTCGTCAAACTATTTCCGTTGCCTATCTTGAGCAGTTATTTGCGAAACTAAAACGTCATGGCTTAGTTTCAAGTGTTCGTGGTGCCAATGGTGGTTATCATCTGGCGCGTAATGCTCAGGACATCACTGTGTTAGAAATCATTGAAGCTGTAAACGAAACTGTTGATGCTACTCGCTGCGACCATAAAGGCAACTGCCAGAATGGTGCGATGTGCTTGACTCACGATTTATGGCAGGAACTCTCCCACCACATTGCCGATTATCTCGCAAAAATCTCGCTTGCTGACCTCGTAGCACGTGACAACGTTCAAACCGTTTCACTTCGCCAAAATTCAGCATCTTTTGATTCAGCTCTTTTATCGGTTACAGGTATTTGACATGAAACGTCCGATTTATCTTGACTATGCAGCAACCACTCCTGTAGACCCTCAAGTTGCAGAACGCATGATGGAATGCTTAACTTTCGAAGGTACCTTCGGTAATGCTGCATCTCGTTCACATGCATACGGCTGGCAAGCGGAAGAAAAAGTTGAATACGCACGTGAACAGGTCGCTAACCTTATCAAAGCTGACCCACGTGAAATCGTATGGACTTCTGGTGCAACTGAATCTGACAACCTTGCCCTAAAAGGTGTAGCTCAGTTCTATGCATCTAAAGGTAAACACATTATTACGTCTAAAATTGAACATAAAGCAATTTTGGATACATGCCGTGAGCTGGAGTCTGAAGGCTTTGAAATTACTTACCTGGAACCACAACCAAAAACTGGTTTAATTACACCAGACATGGTTGAAGCTGCAATTCGTCCAGATACCATTCTTGTTTCCCTGATGATGGTAAACAACGAAATTGGTACCGTAACGGATGTTGCTGCAATTGGTGAAATCACTCGTGCCAAGAAAATTTTCTTCCACGTAGATGCTGCACAGGCTGCAGGTAAAGTTGAAATTGACCTTTCTCAACTGAAAGTCGACCTGATGAGCTTCTCTGCACACAAAATCTATGGTCCTAAAGGCATCGGTGCCCTGTTCGTACGTCGTAGCCCACGTGTACGCCTGAAAGCACAAATGCATGGTGGCGGTCACGAACGTGGCATGCGTTCTGGTACGCTTGCGACTCACCAGATCGTAGGTATGGGTGAAGCATTCGAACTTGCAGGTAAAAACTTGCATTCTGAACAAGCGCGTTTACGTGTACTTCGTGACAAACTTTGGAATGGTTTACGTGACCTTGAACAGGTATTCCTGAATGGCCACGAAACTTATAATGTTGCGAACTACCTGAACGTGAGCTTCAACTTTGTTGAAGGTGAATCACTAATGATGGCTCTGAAAGATGCAGCAGTATCTTCAGGTTCAGCATGTACCTCTGCAACACTAGAACCGTCTTATGTTCTACGTGCATTGGGCCTATCAGACGAACTTGCACACAGCTCAATCCGCTTTAGCTTTGGTAAATACACCACTGAAGAAGATATTGATCATGTACTTGAAGTCACTAAAGCTGCTGTTGAGAAGTTACGTGAACTTTCTCCGCTTTGGGATATGTACAAAGAAGGTATCGACCTTTCTACAGTTGAATGGGCTGAACACTAATCTTGCATCAAAGATAACAGCATTTATGTTGTTATCTCATTGATAAAAGTTTTTAATCCCCATATTTAATATTAGGCTGACCCCGAGGTTTGGAGAAGCAACATGGCTTATAGCGAAAAAGTAATCGACCATTACGAAAACCCACGTAACGTTGGTGTTTTAGACAAAAATGCAGAAAACGTAGGTACAGGCATGGTGGGTGCACCAGCATGTGGCGACGTGATGCGTCTTCAGATTCAAGTGAATGATGAAGGTGTAATCGAAGAAGCACGTTTTAAAACTTACGGCTGTGGTTCAGCAATTGCATCTAGCTCACTGGTAACCGAGTGGCTAAAAGGCAAAACTCTGGACGAAGCTCAAGCGATCAAGAATATTGATATTGCAACTGAACTTGCTCTTCCTCCAGTAAAAGTACACTGCTCTGTACTTGCTGAAGATGCCATTAAAGCTGCTGTAGAAGATTATCGTAGCAAAAAAGTGAAAGCTTAATTGCTGACGTGTATTTTTGAAGAAAGATTAACGGAGTTTTCATGATCCATTTAACTGAAAATGCTGCAACTCATATCAGCAATTACCTGAAAAATCGTGGTAAGGGTGAAGGCATTCGCGTTGGTGTGAAAACTTCAGGCTGTTCTGGTCTGGCTTATGTGCTTGAATTCGTCGATGACGCTGATACACATGATGAAGTATTTGAACAGTTTGGTGTTAAAGTTTTCGTTGACCCGAAAAGCCTGGTTTATCTCGAAGGTATGGAGATGGACTACGTAAAAAATGGTCTGAATGAAGGCTTCGAATTTAACAACCCGAACAAAAAAGGTGAATGTGGCTGCGGTGAATCCTTCACTGTATAAGGCTTAATCATTAGCGTACATTTATCCTTGCAGCATTAAAACAGTGTCATCTACACTGTTTTAATTGCATTTAGGCAGTAGTTTTTAGCTGTACATTGCAGTTAATTTGCATATTAATCGTGGATCCAATCTCCCATGAATCATTTTGAGTTGTTCAACCTCCCTGTCGCACTTGATATTGATTCAGCTGCTTTAAAAGCTGAATTTTTAAAGTTACAGCAACAATATCATCCAGATAAAGCTGCAGACAAAGACCAGGCCCTGATCAAATCAAGTGAAATCAATCAGGCATATAAGGTGTTGTCGGCCGTGGATAGTCGCGCTGCTTACTTACTTTCATTGAAAAAACAGGATTATCATCTGGATCAGTCCATCAGTGATTTTGAGTTTCTGCAAGATGCGCTTGAAATTCGTGAGCAGCTTGATGATGCAGCTTCGGCAGAAGACTTATCTTCCCTAAAAGTTGAAGTTCAACAGTGGATTGATGGTCTGGTGCGTGAATTCAAAATAGATTATGAAGAGGAAGACTGGGCTGAGGCTCGCGATACTGTGCGTAAACTGCGCTTCTTTGTCAAAGTCATGGCCGATATCGATAAAGCGGAAGACCGTTTCCTCGATGACGACAGCTTTGACCTCGATGACGATTTTTAATTTTTCTCTTTAATATTTAACGTGCAAAGGATGTAACACTATGGCTCTCTTGCAGATTGCAGAACCAGGTCAATCAAGTGCACCGCATGAACACCGCATTGCGATTGGTATCGATTTAGGCACCACCCATTCTTTGGTCGCCACGGTTCTTTCAGGTAAAGCCAAAGTACTTAATGATGAACAAGGACGTGTGTTACTTCCTTCTATCGTTCATTATGCAGAGCAAAGCACTCAGTACGGCTATGAAGCTGCACCATTCATAATGACCGACCCAAAGAATACCATCATTTCTGTAAAACGTTTTATGGGTCGTTCTCAAGCAGATATTAAATTCCAGCACCCGTATACCTTAGTGGGTGAAGCGAATGAAATGCCAGCATTTGAGACTGCTCAAGGTCGTAAAACACCCGTCGAAATTTCAGCACAAATCTTAAAACAGCTGAAAGACCGTGCAGAAGCAAGCTTGAAAAATGAGATTAATGGCGCTGTCATCACAGTTCCTGCATATTTTGATGAAGCACAACGTCAGGCAACTCGTGATGCGGCACAATTGGCCGGTTTAAATGTACTTCGTTTACTGAATGAACCTACTGCTGCTGCTGTAGCTTATGGTCTGGATCAGGAAACTAACCTCAGTACAGATCGCAACTATGTGATCTATGACCTGGGTGGTGGTACTTTTGACGTATCTATCCTGCGTTTCTCGCAAGGCGTATTCGAAGTATTAGCGACTGGTGGCCATACTGCTCTGGGTGGTGATGACCTGGATCGTCTGATTCTAAAATGGGCCAAGAAACAGCTGAATATTGAAACCCTCAATGATGCTGAATATGCACATTTCATTACAGCTGCACGCAAGGCCAAAGAAGCACTCTCTGATGCTGAATCTGTAGAAGTAAAACTGCTGGATCATGTCTTAACATTAGATCGTCCAACGTTTGAAGAAATCATTAAAGTTGCACTGGATAAAACGATTAGCGTTTGTAAACGTGTAATGCGTGATGCCAAACTGGAACTGGATGATATTCAAAACGTAGTTCTGGTAGGTGGTTCTACCCGCTCCTATGCCGTTCAAAAAGCAGTGCGTGAAGTGTTCAATCAAGAACCTCTATGTACCATCAATCCGGATGAAGTGGTTGCAATTGGTGCCTCGATTACTGCGAATCAATTGATTGGTAATTCAACCGACGGTTCATTATTATTAGACGTAATACCATTGTCTCTGGGTCTTGAAACCATGGGTGGTCTGGTAGAACGTCTGATTTCACGTAATACCGCGATTCCTGTGGCACGCCGTCAAGAATTCACCACCTATCAAGATGGTCAGACCGCGATGTTGATCCATGTAGTTCAGGGTGAACGTGATCTGGTGGAGCATTGCCGTAGCTTGGGTCGCTTCGTGCTCCACGGTATTCCCCCAATGACTGCAGGTCAGGCACGTATTGAAGTGACTTTCCAGGTGGATGCTGATGGTCTATTAACCGTAGCTGCGCAAGAAACCACATCTGGTGTTAAAGCACAGATTGATATCAAGCCATCTTATGGTTTATCGAGCGAAGATACAGAGCGTTTACTGCTTGAAGGTTATAAATTTGCTGAAGAAGACAAGAACCTGCGTCATCTTCAGGAAACCAAAGTTGAAGCACAACGTGAACTTGAAGCACTTACTCAGGCCCTGAAAATGGATGCGGCGTTGTTAAGTAAACAGCAGCTTACTGATCTGCAAGCTGCTCAAGCCAAGCTTGAACAGGAGCTGCAAGGTACAGATATCAAAGCGATTGAATCTGCCGTAGAACAGCTTAAAATACATAGTGATGCATTTGCAGCTGCTCGTATGAACCAGCATATCGATGCAGCACTGAAAGGTACTAAACTCGACGACTGGTCAAACTCAAACTAATTTAAGGTAAAGACTATGCCACGTATTAAAGTTCTTCCACATGCGCAAATTTGCCCTGAAGGTGCTGAGTTTGAAGTTGAACAAGATGCCAATTTATGTGAAAGCCTGCTAAATAACGGGATCAAGATTGAACATGCTTGCGATATGTCATGTGCATGTACCACATGTCACGTGATTGTGCGTCGTGGCTTTGACAGCCTGGAAGAAATGAATGATGTTGAAGCAGATCTGTTAGACCGTGCATGGGGCCTTGAGCCTGATTCACGTTTGTCTTGTCAGGTCAAAGTGGTGGACGAAGATCTGGAAGTTGAAATTCCGAAATACACCATCAACCACGCTTCAGAAAATCACTAAGCGATTTTCATAAAAAACCACGCTTGAGCGTGGTTTTTTACATCTCGTCTTTATGGCGATTGATTTTTGTCTTAACTCGCGCGACTGGTCTTTTTTTCTGATTGATCTGACCTGATTTCATGTTCCTGCTTCTCAGCCTCTTTTTCTAATACCACAGGTTCTGCTGTACTCGCTGGTAGATGTTCAATGACTTCATCTTCAAGTTTTAACTTTACAATACCTTGTGAATTGGTCATCTTCTGCTGGGTCTGAATCCGCTTGATCATATTTTCAAGCACATTGACCAGTTTAGGATATTCGTAGTTCTGTACTTCATCCAGATTAAGTAACAGATGGAAACCTTTATATTCGTAATCAAACCAGCGTTGATAATCAATTTTCTCTGAAGTAAATCGCTCCATTACCTGCCAAGTACGTACTGGCTCTTTAATCCCCTTCAGGAATACTGGTTTTTTTCCTGCACAAAGATAGTCATTCTTGATAAGTGTATGGGTATCTTCAGAAATCAGGATTTCATCTACTTCAGCAGCACATTGTAATCGTGCTGCCAGGTTGGCATCCCGTCCCACAATCGTATAAGCCATACGGTGATTAGCGCCATAATTGCCAACGTGGCAATACCCCGTCGAAATACCCATACGGATATGTAGCGGTGGATAGCCCATTTTCACCCAGCGTTCACGCAGGATTTTCATCTGCTGACGCATGGCAATCGCCATATCCAGACAGTTTTTGGCATCCTGCTCAACACCATCAGAATGCGGATCACCGAAAAAGATCAGGATCGCATCACCCATGAATTTATCTACCGTGCCTTCATAATGCTTGGCAATTTCTGTCATGTGACTGAGATAGTCATTCAGCAGGAAGGCCAAGTCATCTGGAATGAGCGTTTCAGAGAGTTCCGTAAAACCCTGAATATCGGAAAAAAATACGGTAAGTTTCTTACGTTTATATTCAATCTTGGCTTCAGACTCACCTTTCATAATTGATTGCCATAGCTGCAAGGGTGCATAACGGCTCAGCTGGTTGGCAAATTCCATATAGCGGTTCATCTGATCATAATAATGATTCTTTTTCTGCGCCATATAACGTGCACGCGTGGTTTGATAGTAATTCCCTACACCAAAATAGGTCACCAGACAAAGGAAGCCCAGAACCGTCAACTCATTGCTGGTTGGCTGAAAATATTCACCAAAACCAAAGATAAAAATATTGCAGAAATAAAAAATGGCAATACCGATCAGGCTTGCCAATGAAAACGTCAAAAATGAAATTTTGTTACTGATTGCGGTATACAGCAATGCGACCAGTCCCAATAAAGATAGTACCAGACTCATATGCATTGCAGAAAGAATGACTGCAATTACAGCAATGTCGAGCACAAAGAAGACATTACGCTTGATACTAGTATTGTAGCGATAGATGAGCCAGCGCGACAGCTTCGGCAGAGCCAGTATAATCGCAAGAAAGAAAAACGGGATAAAAATCTGGTACTGCGTATCAGGCTCTGTATAGTGAAAAACGACGATGACCAGCGACAGCATGATATATCCCATCAGTCGATGGAAATATTCAAACTGTTTCGGCTCTTTATGTACCCAATCGTCTATTTGCACTCAGTTGCTCCTTGCAGCACTGTATAATTTACAGGCCTGATTGCAGCATGGGATCAGATTAATCCATACGCCAGTCGAATGGCATATCTCCCTGACCACGTAGAGCCAGCATTAACGTCTGACGCATATGAGCAAGAACTTCACTGCTATAAGGAACCGCAGGAGTTCCCCACACTGGTTTTGGCCAAGCCACATCATTCTGGTAACGAACCACATGATGAAAATGCAGCTGTGGAACCATATTACCTAATGCAGCCACATTCATTTTGTCTGCACGGAATACACGCGCAAGCTGACTAGACAACCAGCTTGATTCACGCAGGAACTGTTCCTGGTCGGCCTGGCTAAGTTCATATAATTCTGTAATGCCCGGCACACGTGGAATCAGGATTAACCACGGAAATTGCATATCATTCATCAAACGACATGTTGATAAAGGAAAGTCGCCTACAAAAAACGTATCTTGAGCAAGTTGAGGATGCAAACTAAACATATCTTTATAAATGATGCAAAATTAGAATGATGGCTAATACTAACATATCCAGTGCTAGCTGAATATTGTGAGCAATGTGTTTAAATACAAATTTGGAGGATTTGTCATGAACTCGGTCACAACTCAGACTTTACCGAATCACACAAATTAATCAAGACTTTCTTTCCATTGAGGGGTGACTTCGCCATCGATTTAAACGAATGGTCAGAATTCCTTTTCTGAACCATTTTTTTTAAAAACTTTTTAATGCAGCTCTTTCAGCAGGCTATCCAGCAAATCGTTTAAAAACTGAATACGTTTCTGATAGTCTTCGAGCATGACCATGACTTTCAGACGTTGCCCGCCATTCATCCGGAAATAGGTCGGATGTTTCTGCATCATCTGGATAATACTCATGGCCTGCACTGGCGTATCCGGAGCAAATTCGATATGCCCGCCCTGACCGCCAATGTCGATTTTGGTAATGCCCAGCTGTTCTGCTTTTAGACGAAGCTGATGTACTGCAAATAGCTGCTTCACTGGTTGTGGTGGAATACCAAAACGGTCAATCAGCTCCATACGGATATTGTCGAGTTTGTCTTGGGTATTGGTATTACTGATACGTTTATAGAACAGCAGACGCTGATGTACATCCCCCAGATAGTCATCCGGAATCAAGGCTGGCATATGCAGATTAATTTCTGCCGTTAAAGATAATGGTGCATCAAAGTTCGGTGTCTTGCCCTTTTGAATGGCTTTGGTGGCTTTTTCCAGCATTTCCATATATAGGCTATAACCTATCGCCTGCATCGAACCACTTTGCTGTTCACCCAAGAGTTCACCTGCACCCCGGATTTCCAGATCTTCGGTTGCCAGCATAAAACCCGCGCCCAGATTTGAAGCCCGTTGAATCGCATCCAGGCGTTTTTCAGCATCGCCTTTTAAACCTTTTATCGATGGAACCAAGAGATAAGCATACGCCTGGTGATGGGAACGACCAACACGCCCCCGCAACTGGTGCAACTGGGCCAGACCGAGCTTATCCGCACGTTCAATAATGATGGTATTGGCACTCGGCACATCGATTCCGGTTTCAATAATAGTCGAGCACACCAGAACATTGTATTCCTTGTGATAGAACTGCTGCATGACCTGCTCCAGCTCACGTTCACGCATCTGCCCATGGGCAACAATGACACGCGCTTCTGGTACCAGTTCACGTAGGCTTTCTGCAGCACGGTCAATGGTATCCACTTCGTTATGCAGGAAATAAACTTGACCGCCACGCAGCAATTCACGCAAAATCGCCTCTTTAATGGTGTCATTGGTCTGTTCCTGAACGAAGGTTTTTACTGCCAAACGACGTGCTGGTGGTGTCGCGATGATTGAAAGATCACGCATACCACTAAAAGCCATATTTAGGGTACGGGGAATTGGTGTTGCGGTCAGGGTCAACATATCCACATCAGCACGTAAAGCCTTAATACGCTCTTTGTCCCGCACCCCGAAACGGTGTTCTTCATCGACAATCATCAGACCGAGATTCTTGAACTGCACATTTTCCTGCAAAATTTTATGCGTACCAATCACAATATCCACTTTGCCTTCTGCCAGGTCGTCAATCGTTTTAGTATGTGCCTTAGAAGAACCGAAACGTGACAACACTTCAATGCGTACTGGCCAGTCCGCAAAGCGGTCTTTAAAGGATTCATAGTGCTGTTGTGCTAACAAAGTGGTTGGGACCAGAACTGCGACTTGACGGTTATTCTGCACCGCCACAAAAGCAGCGCGCATTGCGACCTCAGTTTTCCCAAAGCCCACATCACCACAAACCAGACGATCCATTGGTTTGGTCTGCTGCATGTCATATAAAGTCGCTTCAATGGCATTGGCTTGATCTAACGTTTCTTCATAGGCAAAGCCACTGGCAAACTGCATATACAGGCTTTGATCCAGTTCAAAACTAATCCCGGGCTTGGATGAACGTCGTGCCTGTATATCCAGTAATTCGGCTGCGACATCGTGAATCTGTTCCAGTGCCTTACGTTTTGCTTTGCTCCAGGCATCTGTTCCGAGCTTATGTAGTGGTGCCAGATCAGGATCACCACCACTATAACGGCTGATCAGATGCAGATTGGTGACTGGTACATAAACCTTGGCATCATCGGCATAATCCAGTTGCAGGAATTCATGGTCCTGATCGTCAATGCTCAAAGTAATCAGGCCGGCATAACGCCCTACACCATAATCAATATGTACAACTGGGGCACCAATGGTCAGCTCGGTCAGACTGCGAATCAGGAATTCTTCGGATACTTCCTGTTGACGCTTGCGACGGCGCTGTACCACCCGATGTTCATAGAGCTGGTTTTCCGAAATCACAGTGATACGATCAGTCAAAACCAGACCACGTTCTAAGGGTGCACTAGTAATGGCAATCGCATGTAATGATGCGACAAAGGCATCAAAGTTCTCGACAGTCGGGATATCACCCAGACTTGGACGCAGTGCATCTTTTAGAGTTTCTCGGCGACCTGCACTTTCAGCCACGAGTAGAACAGGATGATTAGCTGCATCGATATATTTTTTAACTTCGATGAATGGCTTTTCCCGTTTCGGATCGACCGGCAGTCGTGGCGGTGTCTGAGTATCCAGATTTATCACGCCAGCTTTTTCATCAAAAACATCTTGAGAGGCAATAATGCGACCAAACTGGTTCAATTGTTCCAGCACAAGATTAGTCTGGGTAAACAGCATTTCCGGAGGTAGAATTGGCTGATCCACATTATGACGGCGATCCTCATAACGACGTACCACCTCAGCCCAAAACTGGTTTAATGACTCTTCCAGACTGCGATCTGTAATGACAATGCCATTCTTTGGTAAGTATGAAGCCAAGGTGCTGTGAGCTTGCATCGCTTCTGCACTAAAGAAAAGCGGCATGTAAAACTCAATACCCGGCGAAGCAATACCATCCATGACATCTTGATACATCGGGTTTTTCTTGGGGTTTGCTGTCGGGAACAGCTCACCATAACGGTCCCGGAAAGTGGCGCGCCCTTTTTTCAGTGGAAATTCTTGTGCCGGTAATACGGTAAATTGTTCTAAAGTTTGCGTAGTGCGCTGGGTTTCCGGATCAAAAAATTTCAGCGTTTCAATTTCATCATCGAACAGGTCAATCCGGATCGGTGCATCCTGACCAGAGGCATAAATGTCCATGATGCTGCCGCGGACTGCAAATTCACCATGGTCATATACCGTATCAACCAGATGGTAACCCGCCTGAATCAGTTTTTTCTTTTGCTGTTCCAGATCAAGCTTTTGCCCGACACGAATATCAAAGTGTTCACCCAATACCCATGAGCTTGGTGCTACACGCTGTGCCAGCGTAGAAGCAGATAACAGCAACACCCCGGTTTGCGGCATATTGGAAAGAATTGCCAGACGTTCAGAGACAATGTCCTGATGCGGAGACAGACGGTCATAAGGCAAAATTTCCCAGTCTGGAAATATAGTCGGCTTGATGCCATAAAATTCCAGTTCACTTTCCAGCTGACCAAGGTGCTGATTATTGCGGGCCACAATCACAAATAACTGTTTATGCTGCTTGGCAATTTCCTTCAGCAATAATGCTGTGGATGATCCCTGCAGGTTGCCTAACCAGCGTCGTTCACCAGCCTTGAGTTGTTTTAAATTGAGTTGGGAAATTTCTTGTTGGAACATGTATATAGCTTTAAAGTCTAAACAACATATCTCTTATACTATCACGATGGTATCTGCGCATTTCGTTATTTTTATGCAGTCTTTGCTATCAGGAAATAATGGTTTCTTTCCACTTCAAATGCTATTTTTTCTCACGCAGAAAATTTCGGTAATAATCATTCAACTTTTTTACGATTACTTTAAATTGCAGCAAGTTTTCTTCAGTATTGCCCAATCTTGAATTAAAACGTTGATTGGCAATTTCCAGATCAATTTTTTCATTAATGATCATGGCTGTAAAATATAATTCTTTCAGATCATCAAATGTTTTCATGCGTCGGTTAGACAGATATTCTAGTCTTTCACCTAACTCTTGATTCAGGTTAATCCCATCTACGATATAGCCAGTTTCTTCGGTATATTGAATATTATTTTCTTCTAGATAAAGCAGTGCAGGAGAAGGTTTATTTGATTTGAATAAAGCGCTGATTTTATCAAACATGCTATGTTCCGAATTCATCGTGGGATTTATCTAGTCTAGATGAAAATACCCCAAATCCACAGACTGGATCTGGGGCAAATGGTTAAAATCAGCACGATCCTATAAATCGTGATTCAAAACCTTAAGAACTTCAGGATACTTGTTCCAGCTGATTGATCTCGCTAGGTACTTCCGAGACCAGATTTTCAAAGGCAAAGATTTGATCTAACTGAGCCTGACTGAGCAGACCCAGCTCCAGTACGACTTGAGGCACAGTTTTATTTTCACGAATACACTGTTTTCCGATTTCATCACACATGGCATGCCCTAGCAGTGGTTCCAGTAAAGTGATAATGCCGATGCTGCGCATTACAGCATTTAAACAGTTCTGCTCATTAGCCTGAATGCCGGCAATACATTTTTGCTGTAGCGTCTGCATACCGTGGGTCAGCAATTGAATCGATTCATTTAAAGATACCGCGATGACAGGTTCCATGACATTGAGCTGTAATTGTCCAGCTTCCGCTGCCATGGTCACGGTCAGGTCATTGCCAATTACCCGAAATGCAATCTGATTCACCACTTCCGGAATCACTGGATTCACTTTGGCTGGCATGATCGAAGAACCTGCTTGTAATTCTGGCAAGCGGATTTCTGCCAAACCGGTACGTGGTCCAGAACTTAAAAGACGTAAGTCATTACAGATTTTGGACAACTTGACTGCCAGACGTTTCAGGCTGCTAGACAGAATAATGAATACGCCACAATCACTGGTCGCTTCTACATAATCTTCCGCGCCTTTTAAAGGCAGACCAGTAATGTGTGCCAAAGTTTCTACAACACGCTTGGCATAACCCGTTGGTGTATTTACACCAGTTCCAATTGCTGTTGCACCCAGATTAACTTCCAGCAATAACTGACGCATCTGCTCAATCAGCTTAAAATCTTCTTTTAATAAAGTCGCAAAAGCGCGGAATTCCTGCTCCATAGTCATAGGAACGGCATCTTGCAATTGAGTACGGCCCATCTTGATCACATACTGAAATTCTGTAGCCTTACTATATAAAGTATCAATCAAAGATTTTTGCACATTGAGCAGTTCATCTAAACGTGTATAAGTCGCTAGACGCAGTGCCGTGGGATAGACATCATTGGTAGATTGCGATGTATTCACATGATCATTCGGATGCAGAATATGATATTCCCCTTTACGATGCCCCATCAGTTCCAGCGCACGGTTGGCAATCACTTCATTGGCATTCATATTGATGGAAGTACCGGCTCCGCCCTGATAAGGATCCAATGGAAAAGCATCCTGCCAGTTTTCCGGATGTTGAATCAGCTCATCACAGGCTTGCTGAATGGCTGCACATTGTTGTTCTGAAATTTTCTGAAAATGTAGATTGGTTTGTGCAGACGCTTTTTTAACTTGTGCTAAAGCGCGGATAAAGTGTAATTGCTGTCCTACAGTTAAACCTGATATCTGAAAGTTTTCCAGCGCACGTATAGTATGAATTCCATAATAATTATGCTGTGGAATCTGTTTTTTACCCAATAAATCCTGTTCGATTCTATTCAAGTCAATTTGAAGCATATTATCCATATTTTTTACTCTTGGCGATGATGCACCTTAATGGTGCTCTTTCACTATGCGCGGAGTGGTCAGAAACAAATAGAAATCTTTTAAGTGATATTTGCAACAAAATATGTCTAATTCGCATTTGCTGTTAGTTTTGTAACTTTGTGTAATAAAATAACAAAAGTTTAATGATTTTAACTATTTATTAAAAATTAGCTTCTTAGCTCTAAATTAGACTATTCTTGGCTTTATTTAGCCATTTTAAATTTCATAAGATTATATTTAAAAAATCAAATCTACATAAAGCATACATAAAAACTGCCTAACTGTTACAGAGTGTAATTTTTAAACCGTGTTTGAATCACTGCCCTGTGAACGCAGTACAAAAAATCATCCCGGATGATGATGTGCAATATTTAAGGATACTCTGCCTATGAGCTCGCTAAACCCGACACTGATTACTTTTCTGTTTTATATCGTCGCCATGATTGGAATTGGTTTATACGCCTATCGTGCAACGTCCAATTTTGATGAATATATTTTGGGTGGGCGAAGTCTGGGCAGTGTGGTGACTGCACTTTCGGCAGGCGCCTCCGACATGAGCGGCTGGCTGCTGATGGGTCTGCCTGGTGCAATTTACCTGTCTGGCTTGTCTGAAGTCTGGATTGCGATTGGTCTGATTATTGGTGCCTGGCTGAACTGGCTCCTGGTGGCTGGCCGCCTGCGTGCCCACACCGAATACCAGAACAATGCCCTGACATTGCCCGATTATTTTACCAGCCGTTTTTCGGATAAGAAGCGGATTTTACGCTTGCTCTCTGCAATCGTGATTCTGGTGTTCTTTGCGATTTACTGTGCTTCCGGCATGGTTGCAGGTGCACGCTTATTTGAAAGCCTGTTTGGCTGGGACTATACCACTGCACTCTGGCTCGGTGCTGTTGCTACGATTCTGTATGTGTGTATCGGTGGATTTCTGGCGATCAGCTGGACCGATACCTTTCAGGCTGGTTTGATGATTTTCGCCTTGTTAATTACTCCGATCATTACCTATCTGGCATTGGGTGATAATGCTCAACAGGTCGGTACATTGCTTGAAACAGCCCGTCCACATGCATCCAATATGCTGGAAGGTCTGAGTATGGTGGCGATTATTTCAAGTTTGGCATGGGGCTTAGGCTATTTTGGTCAACCGCATATTTTAGTTCGTTTTATGGCGGCAGATTCGGTAAAAACCATTCCCGCTGCACGTCGTATCGGTATGACCTGGATGATCCTGTGTCTGGTGGGTGCAATGTCTGCAGGTTATATCGGAATTGCTTATTTTGCAGCAAATCCTGATTTACCTGCTGCAGCGATCGTGAACCAGAATCCTGAAACAGTCTTTATGGAACTGACCAAAATCCTGTTTAATCCTTGGGTGGCTGGCATCGTTTTGGCTGCAATTCTGGCTGCGATTATGAGTACTTTAAGCTGTCAGCTGCTAGTCTGTTCTACAACTCTTACCGAAGATTTATACAAAGGTTTCCTGCGTAAAAATGCTTCGCAAAAAGAACTGATCTGGGTTGGCCGTGGCATGGTGATTGTGATTTCCCTGATTGCAATTTCCTTGGCAATCAATCCGAACAGCAAAGTTCTTGGTCTAGTGGCTTACGCGTGGGCAGGCTTTGGTGCAGCGTTTGGTCCATTGATCATCTTCTCGCTGTTCTGGCAACGCATGACTCTCAATGGCGCAATTGTTGGCATGGTAGTAGGTGCAGTAACCGTAATTGCCTGGAAAAATTATATGGGCGATACAGGTTTGTACGAGATTATTCCCGGCTTTATTCTGGCAGCGCTTAGCATTGTGATTGTTAGTTTGCTAGATAAAGCTCCAAGTCACGATGTAGTCAATCGTTTTGAACTGGCGAAAGCCGAATATCAAAAAGAAATGGCAGAAATGAAGAAATAGTCTTTCTATTTCAAAAACTAAAAGGGACTTTATGTCCCTTTTGTTTTATCAGCATTTTATACTTTAGCTTTGGCAGGTACTTTCAGCTTGATCTGCTGGGTTTCCTTAATTACTTCCATCACCGGATAACTGCGGGTTTCTTTACGCCCGGCAACTGCCACAGAATATCTCCGGAAATTTTACGGAATTCATCCATATTCGCACAGCGGATTTTTACTACAAAATCAAAGCCACCACTGATCATATGACATTCCACAATATCCGGAATATGCTGCACTGCTTCAGAAAATTCTTCTAGTACATTCGGTGTAGTTTTATCCAGCAGTATCTCGACAAAAACTACAAAACCGTTATTCAGCTTGACCGGATTCAGACGGGCTTCATAACCGAGAATAAATCCTTCCTTGGTCAATTTCTGCACCCGTGCCAGTACTGCTGTTGGCGACAGGTTCACCATTTCTGCCAGTTTGATATTGGAAATTTTCGATTCAGATTGCAGCAAATCAAGAATACGAATATCTATTCGGTCAAGGCTTACATATGGGCTATTCATTAGAATTATTCTCTAAAAATGATACAAACTATAGTGAGATATTCGTCAATTATTTTGGGATTATAGATTAAAACTCATTCAACTCAAAGAACCGTTTGACGCAGTACAGGAAGTCACTATGTCCACCATCCTACGCCCAAATTCGCACTCGAATGCCCTACAGCAATCGAATTATATTGCTGAATTTAAGGATAAAAATGAATATGAACAGCGCATTAATTCCGCATGGCGACGTGCAGAATCTGAGTGCGTGGAAACGCTGCTGGAACATAGTGAAATTTCCTCGGAACTGACGGACAAAATCCAGAGCCTGGCTTTTGATCTGGCGCATTCCTTGCGTGAACGTAAAGGTTCAGGTGGCAAGGCCGGCATTGTGCAAGGGCTATTACAAGAGTTTTCGCTGTCTTCTCAGGAAGGTATTGCATTGATGTGTCTGGCAGAAGCTTTGCTGCGTATTCCGGATACGGCGACCCGCGACCTGTTAATTCGTGACAAGATCAATCAGGGCAACTGGAAAGAACATCTTGGGCAAAGCCAGCTGATGTTTGTCAATGCTGCGGCCTGGGGACTGATGCTGACCGGAAAGCTGATGGAAACCCCACAACAGAAAAACCTGTCAAGTCTGTTAACTGGCCTTTTGGCACGCAGTGGCCGTGGCATTATCCGCAAGGCGGTCGATGTGGCGATGCGTATGATGGGTGAACAGTTTGTGACTGGCGAAACCATTGATGAAGCCCTGAAAAATGCCGAACGTCTGGAAGAAAAAGGTTTCCAATATTCTTATGACATGCTGGGTGAAGCAGCACTAACCGATCCGGATGCAGAACGTTATTATCAGGATTATCAAAATGCAATTCATGCCATTGGTCAAGCATCAACAGATAAAGATGTTTATAACGGCCCGGGCATTTCCATCAAATTGTCTGCGCTGCACCCACGTTACCAGCGCTCACAGATGGATCGTATTAATGATGAACTGTATAGCAAAGTACTGAATCTGGCGGTTCTGGCGAAAAAGTACAATATCGGTCTGAATATCGATGCGGAAGAAACCGAGCGTCTGGAAATTTCCTTAGAGCTTTTAGAACGCCTGTGTTTTGAACCGACACTCAATGACTGGAAAGGCATTGGTTTCGTGATTCAGGCCTACCAAAAACGTTGCTTCTATGTAGTGGATTATATTATCGATCTGGCCAAACGCAGCCAGAAACGCCTGATGATCCGTCTGGTCAAAGGTGCGTATTGGGACAGCGAAATCAAGAAAGCCCAGATCGAAGGTATGGCGGATTATCCGGTATTTACCCGCAAGGTACATACTGACCTGTCCTATATTGCCTGCGCACGTAAACTGCTGGCAGAACCTGATTATATCTATCCGCAATTTGCTACTCACAATGCACAGACTGTGGCCACCATTTACCAACTTGCCAACCCGGAACGTTACTATGCCGGTCAATACGAGTTCCAGTGCCTGCACGGCATGGGTGAACCGCTATATGAAAATGTGGTCGGTGACAAAGCGGCTGGTAAGCTCGGCATTCCATGTCGTATCTATGCCCCGGTCGGCAATCATGAAACCCTATTGGCCTATCTGGTACGCCGTCTGCTGGAAAATGGTGCCAATACTTCTTTCGTGAACCGGATCGCGGACAAGAGCTTAAAAGTTGAAGATCTGATCGAAAATCCTCGTCAGACAATTATAAAGACCGCTCAACAAGAAAATGTATTGGGTGCCAAACATCCTCATATTCCCTATCCTCAAGATCTTTATGGCACACGTATCAATTCATCTGGACTAGATCTAGCCAATGACGCGGAACTCAGTGTTTTAAATGAAGTTGCAGCAAGTCTGGCTAATACCCAGTTCCAGGCAGCAGCAATGGGCACAGCTTTTTCAGAGCCAGATACAAGTAATACTGTACACGTAATCAATCCAGCCCAGCATCAGGATATCGTCGGTACCGTTTATGAAGCAACGACTGAACAGGCAGAAATTGCCCTGATCCAAGCTGCCAATGCACAACATTTCTGGGCCAATCTGCCAAAGAATGAACGTGCCGCCTGTCTCAATAAAGCCGCTGACCTGATGCAACAACGTTTGCTGCCACTGATGGTTCTGCTATCGCGTGAAGCTGGTAAAACCTATGCCAATGCCATTGCTGAAGTACGTGAAGCGATTGACTTCCTGCGTTATTATGCTGGCCAGATTTCAGATCTGTCTGAAAATGTCCATATCCAGCCTTTGGGCACCGTACTGTGTATCAGCCCTTGGAACTTCCCGCTGGCGATTTTCACCGGCCAGATTTCTGCGGCATTAGTAGCGGGCAATACTGTGATTGCCAAACCGGCTGAGCAGACCCCGCTAATTGCTGCCCAAGCTGTACAAATTCTCTGGGAAGCTGGCATTCCACAAGATGTATTGCAACTGTTGCCCGGCCGTGGTGAAACCATTGGTGCCCAGCTGAGCCAAGACTCCCGCATTCAAGGCATCATGTTTACCGGTTCTACCGAAGTAGCAAAAATTCTGCAAAGAACTGTAGCCAAACGGTTAAACCAGTTTGGTGAAAGTGTAACCCTGATTGCCGAAACTGGTGGCCAGAATGCCATGATTGTGGATTCATCTGCATTGACCGAACAGGTAGTGCTGGATGTGGTCAACTCTGCTTATGATAGTGCTGGTCAGCGTTGTTCCGCCCTGCGTGTATTGTGTGTACAGGAAGATAATCTGGACACTGTACGCCATATGTTAAAAGGTGCCATGCAGCAGTTGCGTGTTGGCAATCCAGTTCTGCTCAAAACTGATATTGGTCCGGTCATTGATGCCGAAGCCCAGCAGAACATTCAGAAGCATATTGATCAGATGCGCAGCAAAGGCCATAAAGTCCATCAATTGATGTTTAATCAGGATGCTTCTGAACTGGCTCAAGGCACCTTCATTCCGCCTACTTTAATTGAACTGCCAAACCTGAATGATCTGGAACGTGAAGTTTTTGGTCCGGTGTTACATTTGATTAGCTATAAAGCTGGCCAACTGCCACAGTTGCTAGATCAGATCAATAGTAAGGGTTATGGCCTGACTATGGGACTACATACCCGGATCGATGAAACCATGCAGACTGTGATCTCGAAAGCACATGTCGGCAACCTGTATATTAACCGTAATATTGTCGGTGCAGTCGTTGGGGTACAGCCCTTTGGTGGTGAAGGTCTATCCGGCACTGGTCCAAAAGCCGGTGGTCCACTTTATATTTACCGTCTAATGCATCAGGTATCCGAGAAAAAGTTAGCTCAACCTTATGCGATGAATTCTGCTCAGGCAACGCTTGAAAATCCATTGCTACAGGAATTTAAAGCCTGGGTATATAAAACTTTCCCAACGATTTCCTTAACCACTCCGGCTAAAATCACAACTGGGCACAGCTTTAGCCTGCAAGGTCCAACAGGTGAAGAAAACCAGTACATGATCTTGCCACGTGAAAGTGTATTATCTCTGGCAACGAATGATGCTGATCAGATTCAGCAATTACTGGCGATTTTATCGGTGGGTAGTCGCCCGGCTGTACTGGCAGACAATACTTTCATACTTAAACATTTACAAAGTATGCCAGCAAAAGTGGTAAAGGCCATTAAAGTGATTAAAGATATCGAATCTGGTGATTTCGAAGCTGTACTGCATCATGGTGATGCTTCTGCACTGATTGATCTGCAGCAGCGTATTGCAACACGTCAAGGTCCAATTGTAGGTATTACTCATCTAAGTTCCGGAAATTATGAGATTCCGGTAGAACGTTTTGTAATTGAACGTGCAATTAGCATTAATACCGCAGCAGCGGGTGGTAATGCCAGTCTGATGACCATGTCAGGCTTATAAACAGCTTTATCACTTATTTTATTTTAATTTCTTTCCTCTTAAGGCCAAATCTCTCCCCTTTGTAGATTTGGCCTTTTTTTTAGCAGCTTTTCCAGCCTATTTCCCTGAATAGTCTTAGGCAGAACAGCAATTTTTTGCTACCATCTTGGCTTTCAAAATATTTGCGATTTTTACTGCATATGACCTCATCTTATCAGCAACAACTGGATGCCAAAGTTGAACGCATTAGCGCGCAATTTGCCGAATATCAACCACCTGCTTTAGAAGTATTCGAATCACCTGAACAGTACTATCGCATGCGTGCTGAGTTTCGGATCTGGCATACTGAAGATGACCTGTTTTATGCCATGTTTGAACGTGATGAGAACAATAATAAAAAAGTCATCCGTATTGATGAGTTTCCGGTGGCCGACCGCAGTATTAATGCCTTAATGCCACTCTTATTGGCAGCACTTAAGGCTGAGCCTATTTTATCAAATCGTCTCTTTGAAGCGCATTTTCTTGCCACTTTAAAAGGTGAAATGTTGGTATCACTGGTTTATCGTTGCCCACTGACTGCTGAATGGGAAGCTGCAGCTAAGGCCATATCAGAACAACTCAATATTAAGATTTTTGGTCGTAGTCGTGGGCAGAAAGTCATTTTAACTGATGACTATGTTGTTGAAGAATTGACTGTGTTCGATCGCAAGTATCAATATAAGCAAATTGAAAGCAGTTTTACTCAACCCAATGCGCAAGTCTGCCAGAAAATGCTGGAATGGGCATGCAATGCTGCACAGCAGTCTGATAAAGACCTATTGGAGCTTTACTGTGGTAATGGCAACTTTACCTTACCACTCTCTACCCGCTTCCGTCGTGTATTAGCGACCGAACTGGCGAAATCTTCAGTCTATGCAGCTGAATGGAATATTCAGCAGAATGGTATCGACAATATTCAGGTGGCTCGTCTATCTGCTGAAGAATTCACCCAAGCCTATAACGGTGAACGTGTGTTCCGTCGTTTGCAAGAAGCCAAAATTAATATTTCAACTTATGATTTTGATACTGTCTTTGTCGACCCACCACGTGCCGGTATTGATGATGAAACACTCAAGTTACTGCAGCGCTTTGAACGAATCATCTATATTTCTTGCAATCCAGATACATTGCATGACAATCTGAAACAGCTGTCTCAGACGCATAAAATTACTAAATTTGCCCTGTTCGATCAGTTCCCATATACCCATCATGTGGAGTCAGGTGTGCTGCTGGAAAAACGCTAAAAATATTGTTTCTAATTTATTTTTTTGTTACATAAATGGAGTTTCTAATAGCTCCATTTTTTGTTTTTAAAATAATGAACTTATATATGAATTCCAGTATTTCAACTGAATAATATCGTTTGAAACACCTACTACAATCGGAAATTTTGAAGACTGTTTGCTGCTTTTATCACATAGGTCCTATTGCTTTATTTATTTAATTGGCTATATTTCAAGCTATGTTAGATCATGTATGAAGGCTCTATGAGTTTTTGGCAAAAGTTGTTCACTGCTGAACAACAAAATGAACACAAGAATCAAATTGCTTGTGTTGAAAATGACTGCGCTTGTAAGTCAAATGAACAGCTTCTTGAAGCATTGGCAAAAGCAACTGATGAAGACGTGATTGTCGGTATCAAAAAAGTTCTCGCTTCTCGCGGCTATAGCCGTAAGGAACTGAATGAACTGCAGCACTTGCCATTACAGTAGTGGTCAGGCTTTATTTTAAAAAAGCATTTGTGAAAGCAAATGCTTTTTTATTGGCTGAAACTTTTAAATAGAAGCATTATTCAATCTGTATGCTCTGCTCTAGCTCTTGTCTTGGTTGAGTAGTGATCCTCAATAGTGCTTAGGCTATTTTAATCTTAAGCTTTCTACTTTTTTTCATCATTCCATTATTAACACAACTGATCAGTTCGCTGATTTTTCAGACATAAACATCGATAAAATCACAAAAACCCGTTAAACTTGGTTTCTTGAAACATTTGTACATCAATTGGCATTCAGTGGCATATGCAACATACTCAACGTTTTCCCTTAGGTGCTCACCTTATGGTCAAACACTTCGGCTATACCCATCATGGTATTTATGCCGGACGAGGTCGTGTGATCCATTATTCCGGTTTTGCGCACTTATTTAAAAAGCACCCGATTGAAATTACTTCGATTGACAAGTTTAGTCATGGTAAACCAATCCAGGTTCAGGAATATGCGCATACCAAATACAAAGGCCGTAAAGTTGTGCGTCGTATGCGTTCACGCATGCATGAAAATAATTATCATCTGATTATCAATAACTGTGAACATCTATGTACCTGGGCAATTACTGGCGTGGAAAGCAGCCCGCAGGTGATCCGCATGATGAACCGTCTAACCACCATTGGTTATATCAGTTCGATGATGAGCTTCATGAACAGTATGTTCCTGACATTAACCACCACTTGCTTTGCATTGGCACTATATATTAAAAAGAAATTACGCGACAAAGCAAAACGACGCTTACAGCAATACCGTGAGCTACAGGAACAATTCCAGGAACATACTCAGCAACCTGAAAAAACGCTAATTAAAAGCTCCAAATAAATGGGGCTTTTAATATGGACAAAAATAACCAACTTAACTCAGATGTCCTTTCCAGGACTGTAAAGGTTCAGGTATTTCCCGTCCTATAGAGCTTAAAGTTTCCCGCTCAACCAGGCGCACAATTGAATCAAGCGCCAGGTCATTGTCCTGTAGTCCAAAAGGTTCTTCCAACTCGGCACTCAGCTCATCCAAGCCTAAAAACAGATAGGCAATCAATGCCACCAGGACTGGCGTCCATAACCCTAAATTGGCTTCCAGACTAAAAGGCAGAATAAAACAGAAAGAATATACTGCTCGATGCAACAGTACGGAATAAGAAAATGGCAACGGCGTCGACAGAATCCGGTCGCAACCTGCCTGAATATTTCCGAGCTCTACCGTATGCTGATTCAGGTTATTATAAATAATATCGGAGATCTGCCCTGATCGATAACATTCTACTAACTGTTTCTGCATCTGTTCCAATACCCATTGTGCAGGATTAACCTGTTGCTTAAGCTGATTGAAAGCAATTGGATCAAACTGAGTATCAGGCTGGTAATGCTCAATATTACTCTCTTGCTGACGCAAACGATCGCGCAATAAATGGGTAAACAGCATCATCCGGTATAAGAGCAATTCCCTATTTTCAGTATCGAGTATGTGAGTATCCCGACTCAGGTGACGTGTAGTGGCGATCAATGCACCCCAAAGCTTACGCCCCTCCCACCAGCGATCATAACAGGCGGTATTCCGGAAGCTCAGGAAGATCGAAAGAATTACCCCGAAGATGGTGAAGCCAATTGCAGGGACTGCAGGCAGGCTAAAAAAGTGCTCCCGGCTTAAATACACCAATACCCCAGAAATCAAAATTACTGACATAAGTGCGGGTAATACCTTAGGCAAAATGGTGCCATGCCACGCAAACAGCAGACTAAAACTATTACTTTTATCACGGACGATCATGTTTTTGTTTTACTCTCCATAGAAATAGCCCAACCGGAGTTGGGCTATCTAAAGGTATTAGAACCAAACTGTTTTGAATCCGCCGAGGCCAATTGGTTTCCTTGACAGGAAATGATCAATACAATTTAAGTCACTAAGCCGAAACAACTTATTTACCTGGCTTAAAGCTGTCTTTCAGGTCCAGAATACTGTTAAACACTGGCTTTTCACTTGAGTGATCGTATTGGTCTGCTACAAAATAACCTTCACGCTCAAACTGGAAGCGGTCTTCCGGTTTAGCCTCTGCAAGTGCTGGCTCAATTACGGCTTGTACCACTTTCAATGACTCAGGGTTCAGGTTCGCCAGGAAATCATCCCCAGTTTCTGGATCAGATTCAGTGAAGAGACGGTCATAAATACGAACTTCTGCAGGAATACCTTTCGTTGCAGATACCCAGTGAATTACACCTTTGACTTTACGGCCTTCAGGGTTTTTACCTAAAGTTTCAGGATCAATTGAACATTTCAGCTCAACCACTTCACCATTTTCATCTTTAATCACTTCATCACACTTGATGACATAAGCATGACGAAGACGCACTTCACCGCCAGGAATCAGACGTTTAAAGCCTTTAGGTGGTTCTTCTTCAAAGTCTTTACGGTCAATGTAAATTTCAGAGGTCAATGGAATCACACGCTCGCCCATATCCACATTTGGGTGACGAGAATGCGTCAGATCCATATCCGCTGGCAGATTGGTTAAAGTCACTTTTAGTGGATTAAGTACTGCCATACCACGTGCAGCCGCATTTTCCAGAGACTGGCGAATGCAATACTCCAGCATTGCTACATCAACAATACTGCCATCAACCTTAGATACACCTACACGCTTACAGAAGTCACGCAGGCCTTCCGGGGTGAAACCACGACGGCGCATACCCACGACAGTTGGCATACGTGGGTCATCCCAACCATTCACATATCCGCCTTCAACCAGTTTACGCAACTTACGCTTAGAAGTAATGGTGTAGTCGACATTCAGACGGCTTGATTCATACTGACGTGGAACAGCTGGTGATTGAACTTTCTCGATCACCCAGTCATAGAATGGACGGTGATCCTGAAATTCCAGTGTACATAAAGAGTGTGTTACACCTTCAATGGCATCTGATAATGGATGCGCATAGTCGTACATTGGGTAGATTTTCCATTTGTCGCCAGTCTGATGGTGTTCAGAATGCAGGATGCGATACAGAATCGGATCACGCATATGCACGTTTGGAGATGCCATGTCGATCTTGGCACGAAGCACAGCCTGACCTTCCGCAAACTCGCCATTGCGCATTTTCTCAAAACGCTCTAGGTTTTCAGCAACAGTGGCATCACGTTGTGGCGAGTTTTTACCTGGTTCTACAAAGTTACCGCGATTTAACTTGATTTCTTCTGGAGACTGTAAGTCCACATAGGCATCACCCTGTTCGATCAGTTGAATAGCCCATGTATAAAGCTGATCAAAATAGCTCGATGCATAGCGCGGCTCACCATTCCATTCAAAACCTAACCATTTCACATCATTGGCAATACCATCAACATATTCTTGTTCTTCAGCATCCGGGTTGGTATCGTCAAAACGCAGATTACATAAACCATTAAATTCTTGAGCAATACCAAAGTTCAGACAGATCGCTTTTACATGTCCGATATGCAGGTAACCATTTGGCTCAGGTGGGAAACGTGTCACCACTTGTTGGGTACGGCCTGCTTCTAAATCATCAGTGATGACCTGGCGCACAAAATCTAAGCCCGGTTGTTGTTCCTGCTGCTGCGCTGAATCGACTGCATTCTTGTTTTGGGTCGGGTTCTCGGGCAGAGATGTAACAACATCATTTGGCTTCATGATCAATCATTCACTTCTAAAGTTAAAATTAAGGGTTTTATGTCCTGTTACGGGAGGCTTTAGACATGCCGTAAAACATAAACTAAAGTCCCCTAGTTTAACTTTAGGTGATCAATCTCTCAACTGCTAACTGTGGCATTTGTTTTCTATTCAATCATTTTAAAATGATGAGGCTAGGTCTGCTGCAATTGCATACAAATTTGGACGAATGATCCGGAAGTTTTTCATAAATCTAATCGCATGTCGCTGTTTAAGAAAAGAAACATACTCTTGCAAAAAATGTGTCATTGTTAATTGGTAAAGCGCAGGCAACCATCTGGATTTGCCTGCTGGAACAATGCATAAATAAGATACGATTTTCAGAATTTTATCCGAGAAAAGTATATTTTTGCTTGCCTTGTCGATTACAGTTTGCTTATGCTTCTCTCATTAAAAAAAACCCATGACTTCAAAGGTCATGATCAGGAGATTACACAATGAGTTTTCCTCAAGTCGAATTAAACACCAATAAAGGTCGTATTGTTCTTGAATTAAACGCTGAAAAAGCACCTAAAACAGTGGCAAACTTCTTAGAATATGTACGTGACGGTTTTTATGATGGCGTAATTTTCCACCGCGTTATTGATGGTTTTATGATTCAAGGCGGCGGCATGGACGAAAACTTCAAAGAAAAAGCAACGCGTGACGCGATTGAAAACGAAGCTGACAACGGCCTGAGCAACGACGTTGGTACCATTGCAATGGCACGTACTCAAGCACCTCACTCTGCTTCTGCTCAGTTCTTCATTAACGTGAAAAACAACGCTTTCCTTAACCATACTGGCAAAACTGCACAAGGTTGGGGTTATGCAGTATTTGGTAAAGTTGTTGAAGGCATGGACGTTGTTGACACAATCAAAGGTGTTCGCACTGGTAACCGTGGCTACCACGCTGACGTTCCACTAGAGAACGTTGTAATCGAATCTGCAAAAATCATTTCTGAATAAAAAACGTCCTCTCCGTTCTTTATGAGTTTTAAAGCGATCCTTTAAAACGGTGTAATGGAAAATCCCTCATATGAATGAGGGATCTAGAGAGGAATAAAAGGAAAAGATTTGTGACCCATCTGTTTATCGCCGATTTACATTTGTCACCTGATCACCCTCGACTCGTTCGGGGGTTTTTAGATTTATTAGATACCTATAAAGATAAGAATACCCAACTCTATATTCTGGGTGACTGGTTTAATGCCTGGATTGGTGACGACTATACCGCTCCTTGGCTGGATGAAATTATTGAGCATTTAAAACAGTTTACCAAAGCGGGTAATCAGGTTTATTTTCTAGTCGGTAACCGTGACTTCGCTTTGGGCAAAGATTTTCTAAATCAGTTCACAGGACAACTTTTGCCCGATGTTCAGTTCTTAACGATTACTGGCAAAAATATTCGTATAGAACATGGCGACGAACTCTGCACTGATGACATCAGCTACCAAAGATTCCGTAAAATTATCCGTCATCCCTGGTTAGTCGGCTTTTTAAGAAAAATGCCGTTGTCTTTTCGTGCCCGGTTAGCACAAGGTTTCCGTAAAAAAAGCCATGAAGCGCAGCAATTCAAAAGCTATGAGGTTATGGACGTGAATCAAGATGCTGTTAACACCGCACTACAAGATGTCGATCTGCTGATTCATGGTCATACTCATCGTGCCAATATTCATGATGTAAATGGAAAAAAGCGGATTGTATTAGGCGACTGGCGAGAAGAATCTGCGCAGATTCTTGAACTTTCTGGTGATCCTGAGCAAGAAATACAGCTGATGACCTGGCATTACTAAATATATTGCAATCAAAGCTTTGCATTGATTTCTGAAACAGTTTAAAAACCTGACCTCATAAAACCAAGACAAATAAAAAGCAACTGTAATCAGTTGCTTTCGTTATTTTGGAAAATACTAGGTGGCTAATATCCACCTTCAGATTTCACCACTTCAGTACCCTGCTTATATTTAGATAACCGTTCACGCAAAGAATTCATCAGTACACTGGTATCCACGCCGACCGCAACAAATTCAGCACCCAAATCGAGATATTTTTGAGTAATATCATGTTGTGTCGACAGAATACCGGCCGCTTTACCAGCAGCACGAATCCGCTGAATCGCGTCAATCACGGCTTTTTGAACTTCAGGATGATTTGGATTGCCTTGATACCCCATGGTCGCAGACAGATCCACTGCACCAATAAAAACACCATCAATACCATCAACCTTTAAAATTTCATTCAGATTTTCCAGACCTTTTACCGATTCAATCTGAATCAACAGACAGATATCTTCATGGGCGGTTTGGTAATAATTCGGAATACTATTTCAACGAGTAGCACGTGCCAGCGCTGCACCAACACCCCGGATCCCTTCTGGTGGATAACGTACCGCTTTTACCATCAGCTCGGCCTGTTCAACCGTTTCAACCATGGAGATGAGTAAGCTTTGCGCGCCAATATCCAGAAGCTGCTTGATGAGCTGTACACTGCCAATGGGTGGACGTACCACTGCCTGCGATGGATAGGCTGCAATACTTTGTAGTTGCGATAACGTGGTTCTTAAATCACTAGGTGCATGCTCACCATCAATCAGCAGCCAGTCATAGCCGGCATTGGCAGCAATTTCTGTACCGTAAGCATCTGCCAGACCGACCCATAACCCGATTTGCTGTTCAGTTTTGAGTTTTCTTTTGAAGTAATTGGTGTATTGCATACGCCCGCTCGCTTGCATGTTATTGCTTATAAGCTTATTAAACGCCTCTTGGCAAAAAGTGCCAATAGTGAAAAGCTCTTTTATCATTAGCCAAAGCTCTAAGTGCTAACATTATAAATAGTAGATATCTGCACAACTTACGCTTTGCCTGAAGGAAATTTATTGTAATAATCCACTTCAGTTACAGCATGACTTTACTGTATGCCCCCATCCAAGATCAACAAAGACGAATGGAGTCCAGTTATGGATTTACTTAAGGTTTCTGAATCTCGTTATACGACAAAGGCTTATGATCCATCCAAGAAAATTCCGCAGGAACAGTTTGATCGTTTGACCGAGATTCTTCGCCTGGCTCCCTCTTCAATTAATATCCAGCCCTGGCATTTTTTTATCGCTGATCATGTGGATGCCAAAGCACGTATTGCCAAGGCTTTGGTGGGCACATATGCCTATAATGCACCAAAAGTATTGGATTCTTCGCATACGATTCTTTTCTGCACTAAAGCTGACATTACTGAGCAGCATTTAGATAATCTTCTGGAACGTGATGATGTACTCGGCCGTTTTAAAGATGAAACTGCCAAAGAAGCACAGCGCAATACCCGTACAGGTTATGTTGAATATTACCGTAATGAAAAAGGAGATATTCAGCGTTGGGCGGAAAACCAGACCTTTATTGCACTGGGTCAAATGTTAATTGCTGCAGCAATCGAAGGTGTAGATGCAACGCCCATTGGTGGCTTTGATGAAGGCATTCTTACTGAAGAATTGAAGCTCAATGAACAAGGCTTGATTCCATCTGTAATTATGACTTTGGGTTACCGCAGTGAAAATGATTTCAATGCCAAGCTGCCAAAATCCCGTCTGAAAGCTGAAGATGTTTTCACCAAACTGTAAGAATTTTATGCTATAAAAGGGGCGCAAAGCCCCTTTAGTTGTCATTATGGGCCTAATTTTTGCTTAACTAAAGAACACTTATAATTCAGAATAACAATAGAGGTATCCATGTCAGTTCTTCCATCTAGACCAATGAAATTTGAATGCAAACACTGCGAAAAAATCTATCTACATCAATATAAGCATGAACAGCATCGTTATCCGCATTGCCCACACTGCCGACAGGCTGGCATGCTTCTGGGCCTAGCTGAAAAAGAAGACCTGATTCGTCTACCATTAGATTATGCCAGTGCCTATGTCAAGCAGACATGGCATAGGCTAAGCAGATAACGCTGGCAAGCCCCAGCACCAACCCGAGACTGCTTGCAGGCTTTAGGCGCTCTTTAAAGAAGACCAGGCCTGCAAGTACCCCAAATACCACTACCAGAATATTCATTCCCGCAAAGACAATCGCTGGTGTATCTTTTAGCAGCATATGCGCTTTAACATAAAACGCTATATTGGCGAAGTTCAGTCCCCCTAGAACCAGCCCGGCACCAATATGCTTCAAATCACCAAAATGATGATATTTAATCAATAGATAAGCCATTGATAAAATAAAGGCACAAATGAACATCAGGTTCAGCGTCACAGCGAACTGTAATCCTAAACTGGTGGTGTATTTCAATAATACATCAATCAGTGCATATCCGACCCACACTAATCCCAGATACAGCATACCTCGAATTCCTGTGCCAGTATCATTTCGATTGGACAGCAGGATACAAATCACCGCAGTGATCCCGAGACCGATTCCAATGATTTTCAGCTGGCTAAACTGTTCCTGAAAGATGAAATAAGCTGCTGCAAGAGAAAGTACGACTGATAGACGCTGGGCGATTTCTGTCTTTAGGATCCCCGCTGTTTGCAAAGCCCGAGCCAGTAGCAGAAATACACTTGGCAACAAGATACCTAGGGCAAAAATCAGTAACCACGGCGTATGAGTGACTGATACATGTGCCAGATCGGGTTTAAACCAGAAATAGCACAGAACACTTGCTGTGGCATAGTTCCATGCAATCAGATGAATGGGATTGAGTCCCCTGTTCCTTCCTGTCTTGAGTAAAATCGAGACCATGACGCTGCATAGTGCAGCTGCAAAGATCAGTTCCATTGCATGCTCATCAGTATTTTTAAGTACGCTATTTTAATACAAAAAAAGCCCACAAGATTTTTGTGGGCTTTCAAACATGATTTCAGGCTAGCAATTAGTAGCGAGAAACCATTTTTTCCAATGAAATTGGACGAATCTTGTCAGCATTACCTGCTGTACCAAATGCTTCGTAACGATCTACACAGATTTGCTTCATTGCTTCAACTGTTGCAGCAAAGAATTTACGTGGATCGAATTCGCTTGGTTTTTCAGCCATCATACGACGCATTGCACCAGTAGAAGCTAAACGTAAGTCTGTGTCGATATTGATTTTACGAACACCGTGTTTGATCGCTTCAACCAGTTGCTCAACAGGAACACCATATGTTTCTTTGATATCGCCGCCATACTGGTTAATTACAGCTAACCATTCTTGTGGCACAGAGCTTGAACCGTGCATTACAAGGTGCGTATTTGGCAGTGCTTCGTGAATTTCTTTAATGCGGTCGATCGCAAGAATATCACCTGTAGGTGGACGCGTGAATTTATACGCACCGTGAGAAGTACCTACAGCAATTGCTAAAGCATCAACGTTAGTATCAGCTACGAATTGACGCGCTTCTTCAACTGAAGTTAAAAGCTGAGAATGATCGAGTACACCTTCAGCGCCCACACCATCTTCTTCACCCGCCATACCTGTTTCAAGGCTACCCAGACAACCAATTTCACCTTCAACAGAAACGCCACACGCATGCGCCATTTGTACCGTACGACGAGTTACATCGACGTTGTATTCATATGAAGTTGGTGTTTTACCGTCTTCACCCAAAGAACCATCCATCATCACTGATGAGAAGCCTAACTGGATAGAACGTTGACATACGTCAGGGCTGGTACCGTGGTCTTGATGCATTACCACTGGAATGTGTGGCCATTCTTCGATTGCTGCCAAAATCAGATGACGCAAGAACGGTGCACCTGCGTACTTACGTGCACCCGCAGATGCCTGTACGATTACAGGTGAATTTGTTTGGTCTGCTGCCAACATAATGGCACGCATTTGTTCTAAGTTGTTTACGTTAAATGCTGGTACGCCGTAAGCATGTTCGCCGGCGTGATCCAAGAGCTGGCGCAATGAAATAAGAGCCATAATATCCTCCCAGTGAATGCCACATATTCTACATGCACAAAGGTTTCAATTCAGCAACAAATAACACTATTTAAAAAAATCCCTGCATTTGCAGGGATTTTGTCTCACATTGACCCAATTAAGGTGCCACTGCTTCCGAAGTTGCTGCAACTGACTCGTCTGCAGTCGCTGCATCTGCCGGAGCATTCGCAATTTCAGCAGGAATGTCGGTATTTTTTTCATCTAGAACCGGCTGATCAATTGCATCAATCGCTGCTTGCTGTTCTGGCGTTACAGTCTCATCTGCAACAGCTGCCGAAGCTTCTGCTTCAGCTGCTGGGGCATTTTCCTGTTTCGCACATGCAGTCAGTGCCAATGATGCTGCCAATAATGCCGCTAAAGTTAACTGTTTTTTCATCACGTAATCTCATCATTTGGTGATTTAATGTGTGCATCTTATGACAGATTTATTGCATTTTAATGACGAAGCCATGAATGGTAAGTATCCGCTGTCAAAAAAAATGACATAAAAAAAGCTGACACTTGGCCAGCTTTTTTTAGGCTAAAACATGCAATTAAGCGCGTTCTAGGAGTACCGCAACTGCAGGAAGGGTTTTACCTTCGACAAATTCAAGGAATGCACCGCCACCAGTCGAGATATAACCAATTTTGTCAGCAACGTTGTATTTATCAATCGCAGCAAGCGTGTCACCACCACCTGCAATCGAGAAACCTTCCGATTCAGCAATCGCTAACGATAGAGTTTTCGTGCCTTCACCGAATTGATCGACTTCAAATACGCCCACTGGACCGTTCCAAAGAATCGTTTTAGACGTTTTCAAAATTTCAGCAAATGCTTTTGCAGTTTCTGGACCTACATCAAGGATCATGTCGTTGTCAGCAACATCTTCAACTTTTTTCACAACCGCTTTAGCAGCAGCCAATGAACCCAGGAAGTCATCAAAATTGATTTCAGATGCATCAGCAACCACAACGTCCGTTGGAAGCGGAACAGAAACTTTGGCTGCAATTGCTTTAGCTGTGTCGATCAAATCACTTTCACACAGTGATTTACCTACATTGTAGCCAGCAGCTGCAAGGAAAGTATTCGCGATACCACCACCTACGATCAATTGATCACAGATATCAGAAAGTGAAGTCAATACGTCTAGTTTAGTTGAAACCTTGGAACCAGCAACGATTGCCACCATTGGTTTTTCAGGAGTTTTCAACGCACGACCCAAAGCATCCAATTCTGCTGCAAGTAAAGGACCCGCTGCCGCCACTTTCGCCAGACGAGCCACACCTTCAGTAGATGCTTCTGCACGGTGTGCTGTACCAAATGCATCCATTACAAATACGTCACAAAGTGCTGCATATTTCGCGGCAAGTTCAGGGTTATTTTTCTTTTCACCGACGTTAAAACGACAGTTCTCAAGTAAAACCACTTGACCAGGTTGAACTTCAACGCCATTCAAGTAGTCAGTGAATAACTTTACTTCCTGACCTAATACTTCAGTCAAATATGCTGCTACAGGTGCAAGTGACTGTTCAGCTTTAGGCTCACCTTCAACTGGACGACCAAGGTGTGAATACACCATAACCGCTGCACCTTTTTCTACGGCAGCTTTAATAGTTGGCAATGCTGCACGTAAACGCGCATCGCTAGTAATCACGCCATTTTTAACAGGGACGTTTAAATCTTCACGAATAAGAACGCGCTTACCCGCAAGGTCAAGGTCAGTCATACGTTGAAAGTTCATCTAGAGCTCTCTTTATAGATATTAAAAACGAGGCGATTTTAAATGATTATGCAGAAAAAGGTTAGCATCTTTTGCAGAAAAGCTAACGATTGCCAAAGTTTTGTTATGATAGAAAAAAGCATCCATCAGATTCAGTACCCATGTCGATACATCCAGATCCAGATTTAAACCGTTTAAATGTTTTGGGCGAGCCATTGGCGAGCTGCTGTTTTGACCCAATTACCGGCTACTTCCGTAATGGTTTCTGCCACACTTCCCCTAGTGACTTGGGCCAGCATACAGTTTGTGCACAGATGACTTCGGAGTTTTTAAATTTCTCCCAAAAAGTAGGTAATGATCTGATTACACCATTACCAGAAGTCGGTTTTCCGGGGCTTCAGCCAGGTGATTTCTGGTGTATTTGCGTGACCCGCTGGGTAGAAGCTTATGAAGCAGGCCAGGCGCCACCAATCAAGCTGCAAGCCTGCCATAAAGCAGTTCTAGCCTATGTCCCTCTGCATGTTTTAGAAGAATACGCTGTCTAATGAATACCGCAAAGATTATTCTGGCCTCTTCCAGCCAGACCCGTAAAGAATTGATGAATCGCTTACGTCTTGACTACGTATCGATCGTCCCGGATATCGATGAATCACCGCAAGGTGAAAATCATGCGGATGACTTAGCCAAGCGACTGGCTTTTGAAAAAGCCCGACATGTGGCTGAGCAACACCCAGATGCAATCGTCATTGGCTCTGACCAGGTGGCTTGGCGTGAAGGCGCACCAGATATTTTTATCGGCAAGCCCTTAACTGCTGAAAAGGCAGTTCGCCAGTTACAGGCCAATTCAGACAAGATTGTATATTTTAGTACAGCACTGAGCGTACAACAGAAATCTAGCGGTTTTGAGCAAACTCTGGTTGAGCATTATAAGGTAAAATTCCGCAAGCTATCTCAAGCTGAAATCGAACGTTATATTGACATTGAACAGCCTCTGCACTGCGCTGGTAGCTTTAAATGTGAAAGCTTAGGCATTAGTCTGTTTGAAGAAATGATTGGTCAGGACCAGACGACGTTAATGGGCATGCCGATGATCAAACTATGCAATATCTTGCGTGAGCTGGATATTCTAGTACCTTAAAAATTAGTAAGGAAGCAGTTTTAGGACTGCTTTTTAGCAACTATTGATCAGGTAAATATTTAACCAATAATCTGTTGCTGCTCAGATAAAAGCTGTTGCAACATGAGATCTGATTGGTTTTCCAATATCAACGGATCGCTGGCTTGTGCAACCTCTTCAGCGTCAGTTCGAATCATAATTTGATCCCCTTCATTCCCTACCACAATAATATTGTCTACATGACTAGAATCAGAAAGCAGCTCAGCTAATGAAACTGTATCTGTTCGCACAAAGTCGATATCCATCAAACTACTTTCTTTTTCTGTACCCTCTAACAACAGATTCATCTGATTGTTGAAATTTGAAATCGCATCCGCTGTATTTAGCATTTTATAAACTTGCATATTGCTATCCAAGCCCGAAGAAATGAAATCTATGAGCTGTTTAGCATCAATAAGGTCCTCGTTCCCATCTGATGGAATAACATCATGATTAGTATCAACTGCCACTTGTTGCTCTTCAGAGCTGTTCCTCATAAATTCTTGTGATGTTTTGAACCTGCTCATAGCTTCTTGATCAATAACGCTATCTTCATTTTGTTCAGCCAGGTTAAATCGAGCTAGTCGAAGTGTTGGATTTGTTGGTTCTGGTTGCTCTGGCTCAGGTTCTACTGGCACTTCTGGTTCCGGCTCTGATTCTATTGGTACTTCTGGTTCAGGTTCTACTGATACTTCCGGCTCTGGTTCCGGTTCTACCGGTACTTCCGGCTCTGGTTCCGGTTTAGGCTCTACCGGTACTTCTGGTTCAGGTTCTGGCACTTCTGGTTCTACTGGTACTTCTGGTTCTGGTTCTGGCTCTACTGGCACTTCCGGCTCTGGTTCTGGATCTACCGGCACTTCTGGTTCCGGTTCTGGCTCTACCGGAACTTCTGGCTCAGGTTCTATCGGTACTTCCGGCTCAGGTTCAGGTTCTGGCTCTACTGGTATTTCCGGTTCAGGTTCTACTGGCACTTCCGGCCCAGGATCTATTGGCACTGGCTCATTTAGCTCTAACTGTTCATCATCTTCAACCTCACCACTGTCTGTCGCTGCAACTCCACCAATGAGCAATGTACCAATCGCTATCCACTCCCAATTTTCTGCAAGAAACGAGGAAGATGGTAATAATGTATCTGTCCTTGAAATCTGCTTATATTGCTTGGTCACCTCATCAAACCAATACAAAGTACCGCTTTGCTCTTCAATCACAAGACTAGACGTTAAACCTTCATGATTGTTTGCATAAAAATTTTCAACTACCAATCTTTCGCCATTTCTCAATACTAAAATCAGATTTGTACCGTCTTGAGACATCTGGACAATATCTGATTTAGAAATTTTGATTTTTACAATGGAGCTTTGATCGACTCGAACCGTATCAGCATTCAGCTGTTATTTTTTCTTTTGTTTTTTTATTAATTAATTGAATTTCTTTCATTTTATTTTCCAAATTATTTTTATTCTCCTTACAAAAAATTGTGTCATTTCATCACTAATGTCAATCAAAGTATGTTTTTCACTATTTTATTTACGTAATTATCACTTTTAATTAAGCTACTCTAATTTGGTTCATATCTTTGTAATTCTTATCCTTAATTCAAAATGCTATTCTTCTTATTCAATTTTTTAAGAGCGCTAAATTTTTTTAATAGATTAATTTTTAAATAAAATTCTCATCATTTATTTTATGAAAATAAATATTACTTAGTTTGCTCTCCTGGTATTTATAAAACACCTATTTCTCACTATCTCGCTTGCACCATTCAATAACTCAAGGGACAATAAGCAAAATTTATCTTGTAGTTAATCCCATGTCCCAACCTTTAGATGTATTAGGCGGAATTACCGCTGAACAATTCCTTGCTGAATACTGGCAGAAAAAACCTCTCCTTGTACGTAATGCCATGCCTGAAATTGCTGGCCTGCTTGAACCTGACGACGTCATGGAGCTGGCTCTGGATGAAAACGTCACTGCACGCCTGATCAAGCAAAAAGACCGCGACCCGAACCAATGGTCAGTGAAATCTTCACCTTTACTAAAAGCTGATTTCCAGAAAATGCCTAAATTATGGACACTCCTTGTTCAGGCAGTAGATCACTATTCCTTTGATCTATCAGAACTCTGGAAAAAATTTCCATTCATTCCACAATGGCGCCGTGATGACATCATGGTGTCGTATGCGCCTCAGGGTGGTTCTGTAGGCAAGCATTTCGACTTCTATGATGTCTTCCTTGTACAAGGTTATGGTCACCGTCGCTGGCAATTAGGTCAGATGTGTAATGCAGAGACTGAACTTGTTCCGGGTCAGCCATTAAAATTACTTCCAGAAATGGATGTAAACTTTGATGAAGTCCTTGCTCCAGGCGACTTACTGTATGTTCCACCTGGGCTTTCACACTACGGCGTAGCTGAAGATGACTGTTTAACTTTCTCTTTTGGTTTCCGTATGCCAAATGTCAGTGACATGATGGATCGTGTTGGAGACAAGTTTGCTGAAAATGAAGTCTTACGTAATCCTCTGACCGATATCATTCGTGATCAAATCAGTGCTGCTGGTGAAGTCACAACTAATGAGCTTGAATATCTGAAAAGTAAAATCATGGAGCAGTTACATAACTCCAATGTACTTGAAGATGCCATCATGAGCCTGATGTCTGAACCTAAATACCCAGAAAATATTCCAGAAGCAGAAGAAATTGGTACTGGCGACCTAGAAGAAGCATTAGACCAAGGCTATAGCATTATGCTCGAGCCTGCATCACGCCTGCTTTATACTGAAGAAGATGATGAAATACTATTCTGGGGCAATGGTGAAGGTTTATGTGTCTCAGAAGCTTTTGCAGAAAAACTCAAGCTGATCGCCAATGGGGAGTCTGTGATGCTCAATCTGGACTTTGCTGATGAAGATATGCTGGAAGACCTGGCAGATCTGCTCAATGAATCCATCCTCATGCTGGTTCCGCCTGCTGAAGAAGAATAACAAACAAAAAAAGAGGGTCATTTGATCCTCTTTTTTTGTTGGTGACCTAGGAAATTCTTTAATTAAAAAATTTACGAAAATTAAGCGCCATACTGACCTTTTAGATATTTCACAATATCTTTAGATTCGAACATTTTTACATTGGTATTCGGATCGACCAGATAAGGCACCTGGATATTGTTCCCCATCATGGTGAACAGCTGTTCGCGTTTACCGCCTGGCAAGGGCTCGTATTTTCCTGGCTTTAAGCGTAGCTTGGCTGGGCCATAATCTTGCCAGCGTTCTTTCGCCACATTGTGGTAGATATAAGGAATTTCCAGCTCAGACAATACACCACGGACTATACGGGTATACGGGCTGGCTTCAAACCCCCACAGCTCCAGAAGCTGTTCAGGTGCAGGTTTATTTTTCTTTAATGGTTTTGCCATACCACCGCGTAAACCGTTGACCATCGTACCGGCAATTGCAGCCACCGGCACCTTTGGATAATTTGAATATTTCGCCGGAGTCTTACCAGTTTTGCCATAATGCTTAAACAGGTGATGAATGATATCCTGAGATTCGTAAAGTTTATCTCCCGTATTTTCATCTACTAAAAATGGGAACTGGAGTTTGCCTCCCTGCTGTTTTACTTCAGGACGGAAGCGTTTACCGCCTCGTGGGCATGGATACACTTCATAATCAAGGTTGAGTAAAGTCATCACTTCACGGACACGGCGACAGAATGGCGAGCCTTCGTACTCATAAAGCTTTAAGGGTTTTTCAGGCTGGTTTGGAAATGGCGTTCCGGAAACTCCTCGTCCACCTTCCAGAAATGCGGATGCCAATGCCTGTGCTACTTTAATCTGATGGCCTAACATATCGTCTGTCCTCTTTATTGTTTTAAAGCCGTGAAAGCAGCAATCTAAACTGACTGACTTTCACGGTATAGCTGATTTTTGTATGTTTTCAATAAACAGGATTAGTCCACCAGTTTTTCTTTAGACAGCACGATCCCGTTATTGTCCGCATAAACGTATTCACCTGATTGAAAAGTCACGCCGCCAAAGTACAGTGGAACATCGACTTCACCAATACCTTTGCGATTGCTCTTTTGAGGAATCGAAGCTAAGGCATGCACACCAAGATCCAGTTCGGCAATCGCATCCACATCACGTACACAACCGTAAATAATTACACCATTCCAGTGATTCTTTACTGCTGATTCAGCAATCAGGTCACCCATCAGTGCACAGCGCATCGAAGCACCACCATCCACCACCAGGACTTTGCCTGTACCATCGGTTGCTAATAATTCTTTGACACGAGAATTATCTTCAAAGCACTTTACTGTGACAATCTGGCCACCAAAGCTTTTACGTGCCCCATAGCTTTTAAAAAACTTGCCATCCAGGCATGGTGTTACGAATTGCAGGTCTTTATCTGGATTATCATCAAGCAGGTCACAAGTTACAAATGGTACGCTGGACACGATTTTTACCCTCATTTCATTTTTTGTATGGCTAAATTATCATAAATTTCAAATTTCACAGTCTGATTCAGGGCTGCATATACCATAGTATGAGCCACCTGCTCGGCTGTCACTGGCTTGTATTTAAAAGAATCCGGTACCAAATGCGAAAACTTGCCAAACAGGTTCTGTGCAGCATCTTCCAGTAAACGTTGATGACCACGTTCACCCATTAATAAAGATGGCCGGATCAGACTGATTCGTTCCAGCGTTAAGGTCTGGATATAATCTTCCAGCTCGCCTTTGACCCGATTATAGAAAAACCAGGATTCAGCATTCGCCCCCATGGCACTAATCAGCAGATAATGCGCATCCGTCTGTTGAACCAGCTCAGCAAAATGGGCATTGATGGTATAGTCCACATTATAAAAAGCATCTTTGGAACCTGCCTGCTTTAAAGTTGTACCTAGACAGCTGAAAGCATGGGTATGTCCGCTGACATCCTGATCATTCAACATCAGAAAATCCTCAAAGACCAGTTGTTTGACTTTGGGCCATTGCTCAAACTCTGGCTGGTGCTTGCGTACCACGACACTGATACGCTTGCAGCTCGGCTCATTAACCAGCTGTTGTACCAAGCTCTTACCCACAAGACCTGTGGCACCAATGATGATTGGATATGTTATGGTTTTAGTCATTTTTTGTACGATCTCCCTGCCTGAATACTAATCTAACGTTTTCTTTAGAATTTTTCTGCAACTAAAATGTTGTCAAAGCATGTCAAGACTTGACTTAAGCCCTCAGTTTCCTCAAAATATGGCACTTGTTTACGGGCTGGTGATAGTTCTTCTGATGTTGGTTTTCAGTTGAGTTTCAGCCCGCCCAGACCAATCTATTTCAAGGAGTGCACGAGTGGCAAACTCTGCTCAAGCTAAAAAACGTGCTCGTCAAAACGTTAAAGCACGCAAACACAACGCAAGCTTGCGTTCTATGGTTCGTACCTATCTTAAACGTACAGTAGCTGCTATTGCTGCTGGCGACTATGCTGTTGCTACTGAAGCTTACAAAAAAGCTGTTCCAGTAATCGACCGTATGGCTGACAAAGGTATCATCCATAAAAACAAAGCAGCTCGTCATAAGAGCCGTTTGAACGCGCAAGTTAAAGCATTAGCTTCTAACTAATCGCAAATGAAAAAAGCCCTTTTAGGGCTTTTTTTGTGCCCAAAATTTAGTAAATCAACAAAATGATCTATTCAATAAAAAGACAATTTTTGAATAAATAAACTTTACAAGATTATTTCCACTCAATTCTTCTTCCTTATTTCCCAATATTTTTAAAATATTCTTTAAAACTTATGGAATCCTATTTCCTGCCCAAAATAGGATTGATAAAAATAAGAACGGAAATATCAGCCAGTTTAATATTTGAATTATTGATCCTTATCCATAGAATGTGGCGTTGTGGTCTTGTCCTGCTCTGGTGAATCCGTATCACGTTTCTGACAGGCGGTTAGACCCACCATAATAACCAAACTTAAAATTGTGATGGTTTTCATTGTTTTTCCCATACTTGAATATCTGTTTAAATATCAGCATAGTGATTTTTGATGATTATTCTATTTCACTTTCATAAGACAAATGTAAAAAGCTCACCCCTCATGATTGAGCTTTTAACTTATTTCCTGGTGTGTAATTCCGCATTCTGAAACTGGGAAATATCCAGTTCATACACCTTACCGCGCCAGATCCATTTCAGTTTAGACTCCTCAAACACATCACCTTCAAACCAAACAAACAAACCTTCCATCATTTTTGGCCAGTCTTCCCGGCTAACCTCCTGATGACCTGACATGACTGCAATCATGGCTGCCAGAATCGTATCATGACTTACTGCCAGACTGAGTCCATACGGCGTTTTTGGATGCGTGTTATAGATTAACTCCAGGACATCGACCACACCATGAATTGGATGCTTCATGCCCGGCAAGGCGTTATTCACAAAACTATTAATAAAACCTAATGCACCCTGTTTCTTGAAATATGGCCCAGCCTTCTGAATATCCAGCACAAAACTGCCAGGCTCGACCAGTAAGCCTTGTTCGATAATTTCAATGTTATGGGTATGCGATGCCTTATTGGTTGCATCTGCACCCTCAATCATAAGGGCGGCAGTATCGACACAACGCTGAATAGGACTAGAGATACAATGCTGAATATGACGATCAGTTTGATTGACCAGATAAGCCCCCCACTCCTGCGCCAGATCACGCCCCTGTGATGTTAATTGCAAGTCGTAGCCTGCCAGGCCTTGACCAGCAACTTCTTCACGCAAGGAATGACGCGTAAACAGAGTCACAGGTGTCTTCGTATCAGGCAATAAATCTATTGCGCTGAGCATACTCGGTGGAAGCAGTTTTAATGCCACAATCTTGCCAACTGGTCTATCAACGGAATCAGCTTCACTATAACATGAACGTTACACAGCTCAATCACAGCCTTGCATATCAGCCAGCGCTTTAAAGGCCAATATCTTCATCTCTTTGGTCTTATAAGCAATAAAACCACTATTTAATAAGGTCTCGCGCTGGTTATAGCTAAATGGCCGCCCCTTAAAATCTACCAAACCGCCGCCAATACGTTCCAGCAGACATTGCCCGGCACTGGTATCCCATTCACAGGTCGGATGAAAGCGCGGATAAATATCCACCTGATCTTCCAGAATCATGCAAAATTTATAAGCACTGCCAGCTTTAAACTCCTCAAACTCAGTAAATTTAGCCAGACTTTCCAGATAAGCCGCATATTTAGGCTTTTTTTGGCTACTCTGACTTAGACCAATATGCACAGTATCTTGTTGAGATGCTGAAAAATATTCATGCCAGCAATCTTGCTGAATGTCATATTTCAGCGGCATACCTTGTTCTGGACAGAAATAGATAAGCTGTTGTGCCGGAATTGCAAGAATGGCAAAAGTCGTCAGATTGTCTTTGACCAGGCTCAGATTAATGGTGAATTCGGGTCGTTGATACAGAAATTCCTTGGTACCGTCCAGAGGATCGAGCAGCCAGAATGCGGACCATGCCTGACGGTCCTCCTGTTTACCTTCTTCAGAAAGTAACGGTAAATCAGAAATTTCAGCGAGGACCTGAGTTAAAAAAGTATTGACCCGATAATCGGCTTGCGTCACAGGCGAATCATCCTTTTTCCTTTCAATGTCAAAAGCAGCACCGGAACAATATTGCTGATATTCTTCTCGCAAAATTTCACAAGCCTGTGTCAAAATGGGCACAAACTGCAAAATCATCGGATCTTGTGGTGCTGTTGTTGCTTTAAACATAGAAAACCTTATATGCCGAATTGCTCAGAAAAACCGCCCATTATTTTTGATATGGACGGGACCCTACTTGATCTTGCCTATGACGATTTCATCTGGAATGACCTGCTTCCTGTCCGCTATGCTGAAACGCACCATTGCAGCCTGGAGCAAAGTCGAACAACGCTTTATGCATTCTATCAAGAACATAATCATACCCTAAACTGGTACTCATCGCGCTTCTGGACAGCTAAAGTCGAAGTAGATGTTCTGGCAATGCAAATCGAGCATAAATCCAAAGTCGCATTAAGACCACAGGCACTGGAGTTACTGGATTATCTAAAGGCAAATGGCTACCCGATCTGGCTGGCCACCAATGCCGACTGTGCCGGACTCAGCTTCAAATTGGAACATCTGCAACTCAAAGATTATTTTGATGTGATTGTCAGCTCTGAAACCATCGGGCATGCCAAGGAGTTTGTTGAATTCTGGCAAGGTCTAAACGCCCTGCATCCTTTTGATCCTGAACAAGTCTATTTTATTGATGACACAGAAAAAGTCCTGAATTGTGCCAAAGCCTATGGCATTCAGAATCTGTTCAGTATTAAACAGCCCTCCTCCAGCAAAGTTGCTCGCGAGACTTGCAATTACCCGATGCTGCACCAATTAACAGATTTAATCACATATTTAAATCAGGCTGAGGTTAACAAGCAATATGCGTAAATCGTCTTTACCCGAAGATGCGGTAGGCATGCGTATAGATAAATGGCTGTGGGCGGCACGTTTTTTCAAAACGCGCTCCATTGCCAAGAATGCCATTGAAGGCGGCAAGGTGCATATTGGCGGCGAACGTGTCAAAGTCTCCCGTGAAGTCCGGATCGGCATGGAAATCACGGTCCAACAAGGGATTGACAAGAAAACTGTTGTTGTCAAAGAACTATCTGATGTCCGTGGCCCTGCTCCAGTTGCGCAAACACTTTATGAAGAAACTGAAGTCAGTATTGCCCGACGGGAATTGATTGCATCACAAAGAAAGTTGCATAATCTTGCTCGTCCGGATCACCGACCAAGTAAAAAAGATCGTCGTGACATCAGTAAATTTAGAGACGAAAATAGTCAGCTATTTGACCAGCATTGGTCATATAATGATGATTAAATTCAAGCGTCAGCGTATGTCGTACATGCGCTGAATTTTATAGAATATCAGGGAACTTTCTGTCACTATTATACCTGTGGAACAAAGCTCTAATTTAAGACATCCACTTGAGTACTAATTTAGTGACATCGTATTGAGGTTGTAAGATGGATGAGAATAAAAACAAGGCGCTGAATGCTGCCTTAAGCCAGATTGAAAAACAGTTTGGCAAAAACACAGTAATGCGTCTTGGTGATAATACCGTTCAAGCAGTTGAAGCTGTATCTACAGGTTCTTTAACGCTTGATATCGCGCTCGGTATTGGTGGTTTACCAAAAGGCCGTATTATCGAGATCTATGGTCCTGAATCTTCAGGTAAAACCACAATGACATTACAAGCGATTGCAGAATGTCAAAAAGCTGGTGGTACTTGTGCATTCATCGATGCGGAACACGCGCTTGATCCTCAATATGCACGTAAATTGGGTGTAGATATCGACAACCTGCTGGTATCTCAACCCGACCACGGTGAACAGGCACTTGAAATTGCCGACATGCTTGTACGTTCAGGCGCGATTGACCTGATCGTTGTCGACTCCGTAGCTGCCTTAACCCCTCGTGCTGAAATTGAAGGCGAAATGGGTGACTCACACATGGGTCTGCAAGCACGTTTGATGAGCCAGGCACTGCGTAAAATCACTGGTAATGCCAAGCGTTCAAACTGTATGGTGATCTTCATTAACCAGATCCGTATGAAAATTGGTGTTATGTTTGGTAGTCCGGAAACTACTACTGGTGGTAATGCACTGAAATTCTATGCTTCTGTACGTCTGGATATCCGACGTATTGGTCAGGTAAAAGAAGGCGACGAAATCGTTGGTTCTGAAACTAAAGTTAAAGTTGTGAAGAACAAAATGGCGCCTCCATTTAAGGAAGCTCTATTCCAAATTCTGTATGGTAAAGGTGTAAACCATCTCGGTGAATTGATTGACCTTGCAGTACAGCAGGAAATCGTACAGAAAGCCGGTGCCTGGTACTCTTATCAAGGTGACAAGATTGGCCAAGGCAAGAACAACACTATTCGTTATCTGGAAGAGAACAAAGCACTTGCAGATACCATTGAAAAACTGATTCGTGAGCAGCTTTTGACGACAGGCAATGTGGTTGAAGATAAAGACGAAGAAGAACCAGCAGACTTTCTGGATGCATAATCCTTAAACGTCTTACAAAGCGCCCTACGGGGCGTTTTTGTTATTATGGAAAGGTAATAAAATGAATGGGATTCACTATGTCTGATGCAAAGTTCACTAAGCTCCTGGATTATGAAACCATCAAGCAACAGTTTGGCGATGCTCATGATTCGTCCAAGCCGGCAACTCTATCCCAAGCTGATACCCTGCCCGAGTTTGATCCTGAAGAAAGCTTATTTGATAACAAGCAGGAAGATAAAAAGAAACCGGGCTTAACCGGCTCCCGTTTGCGCTCTTACGCCTTTGCAGTACTGACTCGTAAGGAATACGCCAAAGCGGAACTGATCGAAAAACTGTGCTTATATGCAGAAAATCGTGATGAAGTACTAGAGCTTGTTGATGAGCTTTCCCGTGAGAATTACCAAAGTGATCAGCGTGTTGCAGAAACTTTACTTTCCAGCCAAAAGCGCAAAGGTAAAGGCCCGAATCAGATTAAAATGAAGCTGAAAAGCAAAAAGATTGATACAGCTTTAATTATAGATGAACTGAAAGAAACCGATTGGGTTCAGCAAGCTTATGAACTGAAGCTCAAGAAATACGGCCCTGAAGTTACAAAAGATCCCAAAGTCAAAGCCAAGCAGATTCGTTTTCTCATGTACCGGGGTTTTGAAATGGATGCCATTATGAAAGCGATTAACCGTAAAGCAGAAGATTGATTACTTTTCTAAAAACCTGAATAACTAAAAGTCTTGAATATTGAATTTCATATAGTTTGGGAAACAAGCTTAAATCGAAAATAAAACAACCATGAACTAAGCATTAAAATAATAAGATATACAGCTTGAGCTTATGAATAAAAGATTAGCTTTGAGAATAGAAAATTCAAATTGGTATTGTTTTTATTATATAAAAAATATGGTGGCAACCCTACCAGCAAAGCTTCGGCACATCGCAGTTCTACTACCGTTGCTACCTTCCGGTCCTGGCGGGGTTCGCAGAGTGCAATTGCGAAGTAACCGGCAGGGCTACCATTGCAAGAACAGAGTATAGAGATTTTTAATGAACTTGCAAGTGAGAATACTAAAAAATCTGGCACAAGCTATCCGTTTGATTATTTTAAAAACAATGTAGGATTAATTCAGGATTTTCTGTAAATCCGAGATACAAATTCCTGCCCGGAAAACCCCTTCAACTTTGTAAAAGCATGTTGCAATTCCCGGCAATGCCGTTTTAAATGTGTGGCATATACATTGAATAATTTATTTGATTGACCACCTTGAACGTTGGTCCATTCAAAAACAACATGGATAAAATAGATGATGTTTAAAAAACATGTCTTATGCGCGTTCAGCATGCTCTGTACTACTTCACTCTTTGCTGCAGTTCCAATTGAATCTCGAGGCTTAAGCCAAGGTGGTAACAGTACAGCACCTACCAGCACCCTGCCTGCGATTTCCTCAGGAGTAGATACCCCGGTACAGACCAATATGAGCTGGCAATTGCTGCAAAAAAATCAGCAACTGGAAAGTGATATTCGTGGCTTGCGCGGCAAGATTGAAGAACAGGACAACGAGATCCAGTCACTAAAAAGTGAACTGGCTAACCGTTATGCCGATCTCGATCAACGTCTTGAGTTACTACAGCAAAAGATTGATCCTGAACAAGGCACTGAGGAGGATAATCAACAGGATACTGCACCCAGTTCAGGAGCAGGCAACAGCAAGTTAAGCCAAGCTCAGACATCAACAGCTTCGAGCTCTTCTGCCCAACCCTCCGAGTTAGAAAAAGCTGCATATACAGTAGCCCTGGATGCCTACAAGAATGGCGGTGCCGCAAAAGCGATTGCACCAATGCAGAATTTCATTAAGAATAATCCGAATAGCGTCTATATCAGCAATGCCTATTTCTGGTTAGCAGAGTTTAATCTGTCGATTGATCCACCGAATTTTACTGAAGCGAAGCGAAATTATGCCATTGTGGCAGACCGCTATCCAAATTCGGCAAAAGCTGCTCGTGCTTTGTATCAATTGTATAATGTCAGCAGTGAGGTAGAGAAAAACAAGACCTTGGCTGCACAATATAAATCTCGCTTGTTGAAAAATTATCCGCAGTCTGAAGAAGCTAAATTCTTTAAATAAAAAGATTCAGAAATAAAAAAGACACCTGAAAAGGTGTCTTTTTTATGAATAGTCTATTAACGCACAATACCACGTTTAGACTGCTCCAAAGAATCAAGCAAGCGCTGTGCTTCAGCCACTTCTGGCAGAATCTCTGCACGAATTTTTTCAATTGCTTCTTGTGTGGTTAAACCTGATTTATAGATCAGTTTAAATGCCTCACGTAGGCCATTGATTACATTTTTCGACCAACCCTTACGACGCATCCCTTCTACATTCATTGCAAATGCATGCGCAGGATTGCCGGAAACCATTACATAAGCAGGCACATCTTTAAGAATCAGTGATGCACCACCGATCATGCTATAAGAGTCGATCTTACAGAACTGATGGATACCTGAGTTACCCCCAATTACCACATAATCACCCACATGGACGTGACCAGCTACACCCACATTATTTGCAAAGATATTGTAATCGCCCACCATACAGTCATGTGCAATATGCGTATTTACCATCAGCAGGTTATGACTGCCGATTTTGGTAATGCTATTGTCCTGAACAGTACCACGGTGCAGACTGCAATGTTCGCGAATCTTGTTATGATCACCAATCTCAAGCCAGGTTTCTTCACCTGCATATTTCAGGTCCTGACAAACTTCTCCCACACTCGCAAACTGGAAAATCTCATTGTGTTCGCCAATGCGTGTGTACCCACCCACAACGACGTGTGAATGAAGTTTGGTACCTGTACCAATAGTGACATTTGGCCCAATAATACAGTAAGGACCAATTTGAACATCTGAAGCAATTACTGCAGATGAGTCAATAATGGCAGTTGGATGAATAAGGGAGTTATTGCTCATGCCTGCTCGACTTTCTGATGCGAAACCATAATTTCCGCGGTTGTTGCGACTACGCCATCTACTGTGGCTATACAATTATATTTGTAAATGCCACGTTTTTGCATCACTAATTCAGATTTAAGTACTAATTGGTCGCCAGCAACCACTTGTTTTTTAAATCGAACCTTCTCAGCGCCAGCAAAAAGAAATAATGAACCTTCTTTTGGAGTTTCATTATTCATGACAAAACCAAGGATACCTGAGATCTGTGCTAATGCCTCTACAATCAATACACCTGGCATGATTGGATAGTTCGGAAAATGGCCTTGCAGAAACTCTTCATTAATTGAGACGTTTTTATAACCAACAATGCCATTTTCGGTAATATCGACAACGCGATCAACCAGTAAGAATGGATAGCGATGGGGCAAATATTCACGAATCTTTTGAATATTCATTGGCAATTCAGGCTTCGTGAATGTAGGCAAATTCGACTCTGTCATCATAATTATTTACGCAACTTAAATGTTGATTCAATGGACTCAATTTGAGATTGCATATGATCCAATCGTTTCACCAACTGGGTCAATGGCACATCTGCTAATTGTCTTAAGCGAACCACTGTGCGTTTCCATTGCTGATTTGGTAACAATCCCATGCCTGAAGAATAAGTGCCTTCTTCAGTAATGTTATTTGTCACCATTGACATTCCTGTCAAGGTCACATTATCGGTAATATGTAGGTGTCCTGCTACCCCACAGGCCCCCGCAAGAATACAGTTTTTGCCAATCGTGGTACTACCGGCAATCCCGCATTTGGCTGCAATCGCAGTATTTTCACCAATCTTGACGTTATGGGCGATTTGCACAAGATTATCAATAATGACACCTTGTTCCAGAATTGTGTCATCCAGTGCACCTCGGTCAATACTACAGTTTGAGCCGATCCGGACATCATCTGCAATACGGACTGAACCCAACTGGGCAATTCGATGCCATTTCCCTTGATAAGGTGCAAAACCAAAACCTTCACTACCAATTACGGTATTGGCATGGATCCGAACACGATTACCGATTTTTGTAGCACCTGTTAAAGTCACATGTGCATCAATAAAACAGTCACGGCCAATTTCAACCTGGTCGTCGATCTGAACGTGGGACTGGATAATCGTATTTTCACCCACTACACAATTCTCACCAATGACGGCATAGTGACCAATATAGGCACTGTCAGCAATGATGGCAGATGGATGAATTTGTGCGGTACTTTCAATTCCCTGAGTCGTATGCTTTTTCTCAAAAACGTGAGTCAGAATTGCAAAAGCCAGATAAGGATTGGCCACGACAATGAAGTTCTGCTGGGAAGTTAGCTGCTCTTTTAATTCAGCAGTCACAATTAAAGCGCCTGCCTTACTCTGAGCTGCCTGTTCCAGATATTTATCTGCATTGACAAATGCAAGGTCATGAGAGGTTGCATTTTCAAGACTTGCCAAACCTCTCAAACATAAATCTGCCTGACCTACATACTCACCTTGGACAAGACGAGCGAGGTCAGCTAACTGAAGTTTTTGATGATTCATCGATTATTTAATTGCATTAACCTTTTGAATCATTTTATCAGTTAAATCATACTTCGCGTCATAAGCAAGTACGGAATTTTTATTTAAAACCACATCTAGCTTGTTTTCTTGGCGTAATTGTTCAGCAGCACGCTTCAAATTTCCTTCAAAAGCTTTATTTACACTTTGCATACGCGTTTGCACGGTTGCCTGTACCTGTTGCTGCACCCCTGCCAGTTGAGTCGCTTTACCTTCAAATTCTTTGGCTATTTTTTCACGTTCTGCTGGTGTTTTTGCAGCCTGGCCTTTTTGCTTGATTGCAGCAAGGTCTTTTTGAAACTGTGCAATCTGTGCGGTTTGCGGCTTGATTTCATTTTCTAGAGTGGCATTTTGCTGCTTTAAATAGATACTGTTTTGTACTACTTTTTCCAGATCAACAATTCCGTAATCATCCGCATGTGACAATGAAGTTAATCCCGCTAAAGCAATACCCATTGCCATCATCATTTTTTTCATGTTTTTACCCATTCAAAAAATTTTGCTCACAAAACCTGATGGCTTCATGAGCAAAATTTGTATTTAAGATCAAAGTCTTCTTAGAAAGTACGTCCAATTTCAAACTGAACATTTTGAGTTTCATCACCGTCTTTATCATTCAACGGGTATGCATAGCTCAGTGATAATGGGCCAATCATGGTAATCCAGGTGAAACCAGCACCTACGCTATAACGCATATTGCCTGCATCGAAACCAAAGTTATCCTTACAGTATTGCTTTGCATCTACATCAGTATTTTGTGAATCAAGATATAAATTTCCACGAGGTACATCACACTGAGTATCAAAAACTTGTGCTCCCTCTGCAAAGAGTACTGGACGAACCTGACGTGCCCAATCTCCCTTAAATGGAACAGGCAGCACTAACTCAGTACCAAACTGAACTAAAGCATTACCGCCCACTTCTTCTGGACCATAGTCTTGTTGTCGTGATTCATTGTATGTTACACCTGGATACTTAGGGCCTAAGGTACTATTTTCATAACCACGTACTGAACCATAACCACCGGCATAGAAGTTCTTATAGAAAGGCAGGTCATTACCATAACCTAAACGACCATAACCACGCAGAACAAAGTCTTTGCCTAATGGGAAGAAAGCCTGAGCATCATAGGTGAGCTTTTGATATTCCACATCACTTCCTGGCAAGGCAATTTCTGCATTAACACGATGTGACATACCTGTGGTCGGGAACATTGGACGGTTCAAGGTATTATAAGACCAACCTAGATTCAGGTTATAGGTTAAGAAATCACCTTTAAACTCATCAGGAAAAGAGATCCATCCTTCATTATTAGGACCACAGGTGCCATCTTCGCTATTCAGCAAACCTTCTGGACAGTATCTACCTGGACTTCCTGTTTCCTTACCGCCATTTGCTAGCAAATAATCACGTACATATGTAGATACGTATGGCCCTGTGGTCACTTCAGTCTGGTCTATATTCAGACCCAGGCTTACACTTTGGTTCTCATCAATTGGATAACCGAAGTTAATACCACCACCCAAGCTGTCTGTAACATAGTTGTTTACGTTATAGTCATCATCCAGCTTGGTTTTACGGTAGTACAGGTTATAACCACGACGTACCCCATCAATAGTAAAGTATGGATCGGTTACACTCAGGTTATAGTAATCTTGAGTTTCAGAACGAGATAGATCAACCGATACACTATTCCCTGTACCCAGGAAGTTAGTTTGACTTAAACCTGCCTGGAAGGTTACACCACCACTTTGCGAGAAACCAACTGCCAAGGTACTTGTCCCGGAATGCTGCTCTTCAACTGCAACATTTAAATCGATCTGATCCGGCGAACCAGGAATACGCGCCGGTTTAATATCAACCGATTTAAAGAAACCAGTACGTTCCAGACGGACCTTAGACAGATCAATTTTTTCGTTACTAGCCAGTGCGCTTTCCATCTGACGCATTTCACGACGTAATACTTCATCCGCAGTTTTGTTATTACCAGTAAAATTAATGCGACGTACAGTCACCTGCTGACCTGGGTTGATGTAATAATTTAAGTCAACCAGTTTAGTATCTTTATTAATTTCTGGAACAACATTTACTTCAGCGAAATAATAGCCAGCATTACCATATTTACGCAGTAATAACTGTTTAACCGCATTCACTTTTTCCTGTGAATAAATTTCACCGTCTTTGTATAGTTGTAAAACTTTGAGTTCATCTGCTGAATAAAGCGCATCACCCAGGAATTTGGTCTCACCAAATTTGAATTGCTCACCTTCATCTACCGATACTTCAATAAAGACATTTTTCTTATCTTCACTCAGGTTCAGACTTGAGTTATTGATATTGAAGTTAATATAACCACGGTTCAGGTACATGGCACGCAAAGCTTCAAGGCTTGCTGCCATTTTCTCACGTGCATAACGGTCATTACGGGAAATAATCGAATTCCAAGAGCTTTCCTTGATAGCAAAAGCCTGCTTGATCTCATCTTCTTTAAAGACCGTATTCCCAATAATATTAATGTCAAAAACTTTTGCAGCCTTACCTTCCACAAATTCAATCAGAAGATCGACACGGTTATTTGGCTTCGGCGTAGTCTTTACTGTAATGTCTGCATCATAACGACCTTGCTGCATATATTGCTGTTCAAGCTCAGTTTCTACAGTTTGCAAAGCAGATTTTTTTAGAACCTCACCTTCAGCAAGACCCATTTTTTTCAAACCTTCTTCCAAAGCTTCCTTCGGAATCAGCTTGTTGCCTTTTAGTTCGATCTTGGAAATAACCGGGCGTTCAACTACCTGGAATACTAGCGTATTTTCAGCTTGAATTGCCTTGATATCATCAAACAAGCCTGAGGCATACAGACTCCGGATCGCATTGGCAATAATCGGATCATTGACACGATCACCACTATTGATTGGCACCAGGCCATACACATTTTCGGGAGTGAGACGAACCAGTCCGTCAAATTTTATATCTTGTACTACGAATTCATCTGCTGCATATACTTGTTGTGCAACTGCCATAGCACTAACGAGTGCCAAAGGCATAAATAAATGTGTGTGCTGCATGCCAGTCTTTTCCGCTTGTTAATTTATTCCATCTACGTTGTTATAAACGCATAAAATCATTAAATAGTGCAAGTAGCATCATACTACCCAGCAATACCATACCAATTTTTAAGCCAACCAATTGTATTTGTTCAGAAACAGGTTTACCACGTAATAATTCAATAAAATAGTAAACCAGATGTCCGCCATCAAGCATTGGAATTGGCAGTAAATTTAATATCCCTAAACTTACACTCATTAGCGCCATAAAGGAAATAAAAGTTTGCCATCCCATTTCCGCACTTTGACCTGCCACTTTGGCAATCGTAATTGGACCAGATAAATTATCCAGACCAATCAGACCACGAACCATCTTCACAATCGAGTTCAGAATCATCGAAGACAGTTGTGTCGTTTTGTCAAAAGCCATGACCAGTGCTTCAGTCGGACTATATTGAATTGTCTGTTTATATTCTGCCGGGATGGTGATTTTGCCTGGGTCACTTTGTACACCCAGCATACCCGTCACTTTACCCATATTGTCACGTTTCGCCTGTGGCATCACCTGTAAATGCACCACCTGGTTATTACGTAACACAACTATTTTTAATAATTTTTCTGGTGATGCCTGGACAACCTGTACCACATCAAACCAGTTTTTCATCGCCACACCATCAATGGCAATGATCTTGTCACCTTCCTTCATGCCTTGGCGGATTGCAGCGCCATCGTCACTGAGCTTAGATACCACTGCGGGAATTTCTGGACGATACGGTATAAAACCTAAAGTATCCAGTGGAGACTGTGACTGATCTTTCAGAAAACTCTGAATCGGCAATTGGAAACTTTTTATCTGTCCATCACGTTCAGCCTGAATCGTAATCAGCCCGGTTTCACCAACACGATCAACCAAGGCATAATTCAGCTTTTCCCAGGTTGCGACTTCGGTGCCATCCACTGCGGTAATTTTGTCGCCTTGCTGCATTTGTACAGCAGCGGCAGGTGTATTAGGCAGAACTTGACCTACACGGGTATTTAACTGCTCTTGTGCAGGTAAAAATAAAATCCAGAATAGAATCACTGCAAAGAAAAGATTAATTAAAGGACCAGCCGCAACAATCGCGATACGCTTCCATGGATGTTGACGGTTAAATGCTTTCGGCAGATCCTCTTCAGGTACATTACCTTCACGTTCATCGAGCATTTTGACATAGCCGCCAAATGGCAAAGCAGAAAGCTGATACTGGATACCAGATTTTTTTGAAGTCCATTTGATTAGCGTTGGACCAAATCCAATCGAATAAACTAAAACCTTTACGCCAAGTTTTCGAGCTACAAAGTAATGTCCAAATTCATGGATCGCAATCAGGGGACCTAATAACAGAATTGCAGCTGCGATAATAAACAAGGCGTTCATGGCTTAACTTCCTTTATTCACAACGAATTGACGGGCGATATCACGCGCCTGCCGATCAGCCTGAAGAATCACTTCCAGCTGACCTGCTGTCTGATTGTCCATCGAATTCAGCGTATGTTCAACTATCTGAGGTATTTGAGTGAAAGTAATTTTTTCATGCAAAAATGCTGCCACGGCAATTTCATTGGCTGCATTCAGAATAGCAGGCGCAATCCCGCCTTGCTGCATTGCCTGGCGTGCCAGTTTTAATGCAGGAAAACGCTGGGTATCCGGTTGCTGGAAATTCAGTTGTGAATGTACAAATAAATCTAATGGCGCGACATGCGTACTGATCCGCTCTGGCCATGCCAAGGCATGTGCAATCGGGGTACACATATCTGGATTACCCATTTGCGCCAAAGTTGAACCATCTACATATTGAACCATGGAGTGAATAATACTCTGTGGATGCACGACAACTGTAACAAATTGTTCTTTTACTGCAAATAAATGACAGGCTTCAATCAGTTCCAAACCTTTATTCATCAAGGTTGCAGAATCTACTGAAATTTTCTGACCCATCGACCAGTTCGGATGCTTGCAGGCTTGTGCTGGTGTGACCGTCTGCAGCTGCTCGAAAGTATGATTTAAAAATGGACCACCAGAGGCAGTTAACAGAATCTGCTGTACACCCAGTTTTGGCTGACCGTTACGCTCAGCATCGAAGTAATTCGCCGGCAAACACTGGAAAATTGCATTGTGCTCTGAGTCCACAGGTAGCAATAAAGCCCCATGATCACGAGCAGCCTGCATCATAATATCACCAGACATCACCAAAGCTTCTTTATTAGCCAGCAGGACGCGTTTTCCCGCTTTGACCGCAGCCAATGTCGGTAAAAGGCCAGCTGCACCAACAATCGCCGCCATGACTACATCTACTTCTGGATGTTCAGCAACTGCAATCAAGCCTGCTTCATCTGGTAAAATTTCTATTTCGAATAACTGTTGCTGTTTCAGCAATTGTGCCAGTTCATCTACTTTAAAGGCTGGCACCACAGCGATTTTTGGTCGAAACTGCTTACAGATCTCGACCAGTTCAGCAATACGGCTTTGTGCAGTCACAGCATATACGCTGTAAGCTTCAGGATGTCGCTGCAGGATTTTTAAAGTACTTTGCCCAATAGAACCTGTAGCACCCAGTATACAAACAGCTTGTGACATTTATAAATCTACGCCAATTAGTTTTAAGACATACATGCCTGCAGCAAAAATCGGTGCTGCAGCAAGGAGAGAATCAATACGGTCCAATACACCACCATGTCCTGGCAGAATACGTCCCGAATCTTTAATACCAGCACGACGTTTGATCATCGATTCAAACAGGTCGCCAAGCACAGAACTAAAGACTGTTAATACTGATAAAATCAGGAATAAAAGCAGTTCGGGAATACTGATATCGAGATAAAGTAATGTGACTGTAATGACAATCAACATGGATGTGACGATTCCACCATACAACCCTTCAACCGATTTGTTTGGACTAACTTTCGGTGCGAGCTTTTTATTGCCGAACTTGCGTCCAATAAAATAGGCACCACTGTCTGCCCCCCAAACCAGCAAAAACAGATACATTAACCACCAAGGTGAATGCTGCCAGACTGAATAGATTGCAGTGACCGCCGCCGAGATCAGGATCACGCCAATGCCATTTAAAGTAACATTGTACCAGCCATCATATTCAGGATAGGATTTAACCCAATAGATGCTGAGGATCCAGGTCAAAATCGATGCCGCCCAAAGCAGCATGGAGATGTCTGAAAAATAGAGTGCAAGTGCTGAAAGAACTGCTGTGAGTAAGCCATAACCCCAAGCAAACGGCTTAATTACTTTTTTCCCCTGACGTGGCATGAGTTTAAACCACTCATAACCTGCCACGCCTGCAGCAACGACCATCAACACAAACATTGGGTAATATGCAGTAGTGGCAAACATACAACTGAGTACAACAGCCACCAAAACCAATGCGGTTATAATCCGCTCTAACATGTATTAATTCTCAAGTTTCTCTTGCTGAATCTGTTCTGATGTCTTACCAAACCGACGTTCACGTCCACCAAATACGGCAAACGCGTCATCTAATTCTTCCGTGGTAAATTCTGGCCATAAGGTTTCAGTAAAATACAATTCCGCATAAGCTGCCTGCCAGAGCAGGAAGTTTGACAAGCGAAAATCCCCACCGGTACGGATTAACAGATCCACAGGTGGTAAATCACTAAGACTTACATATTGACCAAAAACATCAGCATTAATTGCATCAAGTTCTAATTTATTTGTTAAAACATCCGCAGCAATTCGCTTCGCAGCCTGCGCCATATCCCACATACCACCATAACTAATGGCAATAGTGAGCGTCATGCTATCGAACTTAGCAGTCCTTTCCTCAGCATGCAACATTAAAGCTTGCAGCTCTGAAGATAAACGGTTGCAATCACCGATAAAGCGTAAGGCAATATTGAATTTTTCCATGCGCGGTAACTGTTCATGGATGGTGTCTTCGAGCAATCGCATGAGCAGATCCACTTCATACTGCGGACGATTCCAGTTTTCACTCGAAAACGCAAATACAGTTAAAGCCTGGATTTTTCTTTTTCTACAGTGTTCTACAATCGGGTCAAGAACGCTTTTACCTTCACGGTGTCCTTCACCTTTTTGCATCTGATTTTTTTTGGCAAAACGATTGTTGCCATCCATGATGATGGCAACATGTTTTGGAAGACGGGAACTCTCTTCAGAAACGGTCATTGATGAATTAGACCTTCATCAATTCAGCTTCTTTTGCAGCCAAACGTTTGTCAACTTCAGCAACATATTTATCGGTAATTTTCTGGATTTCGTCAGAAGCACGACGCTCTTCATCTTCAGAAATTTCTTTTTCTTTCAATAAAGCTTTGATATCGCCTAAAACATCACGACGAATGTTACGGATCGCAACTTTAGCGTTTTCAGCTTCGTTACGCGCAACTTTCTGCATGTCACGGCGAGTTTCTTCAGTTAACGCAGCCATTGGTACACGAATTGCGTCAGCAGTAATTGGGTTAAGCCCTAAATCTGATTCACGAATGGCTTTATCAATTGCAGCAACCATTGAACGCTCAAATGGTTGAACCAGCAAGGTACGTGAATCTTCAACACCTACGTTTGCAACCTGGTTCAATGGCACGTCAGAGCCATAGTAAGGAACCATAACACCGTTCAGAATCGATGGATGTGCACGTCCAGTACGAACTTTGGCAAAACCATGCTCCAACGAGTCAAGTGACTTGTTCATACGGTCTTCTGCGTCTTTTTTAAGATCGTTAATCATATGATCTTCCTTACTTAATTCTAAAAAATGTAAAAGCTAAATTTTGACTAGTATAAAGTGCTTCAAGGTTCACGTCATCAATTGGTAACGTGAGTACCCTCTTTTTCACCCATCACAACGGACAATAAAGCACCAGACTTGTTCATGTCGAAAACTTGTAGCGGTACGTTATGATCACGGCATAGGCAAATCGCCGTTAAATCCATCACACCCAGTTTTTCATCAAGCACTTGGTCAAAGGTTAAGGTTTCGTATTTAACAGCATCTTCAAATTTGCTTGGATCTTTATTATAGACACCATCAACTTTGGTTGCTTTCAGAATCAGGTCCGCTTCAATTTCAATACCACGCAAGCAAGCTGCTGTATCAGTGGTAAAGAACGGGTTACCTGTACCTGCAACAAATACGCAGACTTCACCACGCGTCAGGTGACGAATCGCATCACGGCTTGAGTAAGATTCTACAACGGTGCCAATTGGCAATGCTGAAAGTAAACGTGTCTTGATGTTACGGCGTACCAGCGCATCACGTAATGCCAGACCGTTCATCACGGTTGCCAGCATACCCATCTGGTCACCGGTTACACGACCAACCAGACCATCTTTCTGCAACTGGCTACCACGGTACAAGTTACCACCACCGACAACAATACCGACCTGTACACCCAATCCAACCAGGTGTGCAATCGCTAAAGACATCTGGTCAAGGATTGGTGCATCAATACCCATATCCTTATTGCCGGCAAGCGCTTCACCTGAAAGTTTCAGCAAAATACGGCCAAAACGCGGCTTTTTAGAATCCAACATCATCAAACTCCAAATTATTTCATTTAATTTTATCTAGGTATTAGGCTGATTTAATCGAAATCAGTTTTGCAAACAGGTCATATTCGTCTGCATCGGTAATTTCGACTTCAAGCAAAGCACCTGTCTTAATCAGGCTCTTGTCGATATCTTCAACAAATACATTCCCATCAATCTCTGGTGCATCGGCATAAGAACGTGCTACAGCAACCGGGAATTCCTCTTCCAGATCATCGACTAGCACTGTCATTTTCTGACCGATACGCTTTTGCAGCTTGGCTGCTGAGATCGCTTGCTGCACCTGCATGAAACGTTCATAACGTTCTTGCTTGATTTCTTCCGGCACATGATCTGGCAGATCATTCGCTGCTGCACCTTCAACTGCTGAATAAGTGAAACAACCCACACGATCCAGCTGAGCTTCCTGCAACCAGTCCAACAACATTTGGAAGTCTTCTTCGGTTTCACCCGGGAAGCCCACTACAAATGTCGAACGCAGCACCAATTCAGGACATTTTTCACGCCATACTTTCAAACGTTCTAATGTATTTTCACTGTGCGCAGGACGCTTCATCAGCTTTAATACTTTAGGACTTGCATGCTGGAATGGAATATCCAGGTATGGCAGAATTTTGCCTTGTGCCATCAGATCAATCACCGCATCCACATGTGGATATGGGTAGACATAGTGCAGACGCACCCAGATGCCTAACTGACCCAGCGCTTCACACATATCATAGAATTTGGTCTTAACTGGCTGACCATTCCAGAAGTCAAGTTTGTACTTGGTATCCACGCCGTAAGCAGAAGTATCCTGGGAGATGACGAGTACTTCTTTGACACCTGAACGTTTTAGCGCTGCAGCTTCTTCAAGCACAGAACCGACTGGACGCGATACCAGATCACCACGCATGCTTGGGATAATGCAGAAAGTACAACGGTGGTTACAGCCTTCTGAAATTTTCAAGTACGCATAGTGTTTTGGAGTAAGGCGAATGCCTTGCTCAGGAACCAGATCAATAAATGGATTATGTTTTGGCGGTTCAGGGACATATTGATGAACCGCATCCATTACTTCTTCATAAGCCGCAGCACCAGTCACTTTCAGGACATTCGGATGCATTTGGCGAATCTTGTCTTCGTCTTTACCTAGACAGCCCGTCACAATCACGCGACCATTCGCGCTCATCGCTTCACCGATGGCGTCTAGAGACTCTTGTACTGCAGATTCAATAAAACCACAGGTGTTTACCACTACTAAATCAGCACCGTCATAATCCGATGCGACATCATAACCTTCAGTCTTCAACTGAGTTAAAATTCGTTCAGAATCTACCAATGCCTTAGGACAACCTAAAGAAACAAAACCGACTTTGGGGGACTTCATGAATCTGCGCTCCACTAGAATGCGCGTATTGTATGTCTTTTCGAAACATAAAAACAGTTGAAATGGAGACTGATTACATCAAGCACCAAAATAAAGCCATAAAATATTCAATATAATTATACATGCACCAAAATTGAACATTTATGATTTACATGCTGATTTTTATCAGCTATACCATTAACAAATCATGCATCTTCATGACCCCACTTCCATTTCATTGCAATAATTTAGGGATTATTTAAAAAGTTGGCGTGCATTTTGCTTAATGTGCATCAAATGAGAACTTAAGACTTTAAATTTTGCTTTATGAAGATGCCATTGCGCTATTTTAATACAGGAAAACCATCGCTAATGGATCAGCCCCTTTCCATCGACTATCGCCTTTTGGTGGACAACCTGACCACTGCTGTCATGCTGATTGATAGCAACCTGAATATCTATTACTTGAATACTGCATGCGAGGCCATGTTCGATATCAGCTTGTTACGCGCATTTGGCACACCGGTATTAAATATCCTGCAAGCCCCTACAGATGAGTTCAATACTGAAGAGTCGCTGTATAACACCCTGCATACTGGACAACCTTATACCCGCCGTGAAGCGACCATTATTGTCAATTTTAAAGACATTCATGTGGATTACACGGTTTCGCTACTGAATGCAGGCAAACCACATCACCCCTTATTGCTGATTGAGCTGAATCAGCGTGACCGTATGTTGAAAATCTCACGTGAAGAAAACTATATTCAGCAACATCAGGTGGCGCGCCAGTTGATCCGTGGTGTAGCACATGAAATCAAGAACCCGCTTGGTGGTATTCGTGGTGCAACACAGCTTCTCGCACGTAGCCTGGATGATCCGAAATACAAAGAATTTACAGATATTATTATCAGTGAAGTGGATCGCCTGAGAAATCTGGCGGATAGTATGCTGGGTTCACGTCAGTTACCAAGCTATGAAATGGTCAACGTCCATGAGCCTTTAGAACGTGTCCGCTCACTAATTGTAAATCAGACCAAAAAGAAAATTAAAAATCACTAGGGACTACGACCTGTCCCTGCCAGAAGTTTTAGCAGACCGCGATCAGCTGATTCAGGTCATGCTGAATATCTGTGTGAATGCGGTTCAGGCGATGACTGAAAACAAAGACTTCTTTGTCGAGCATCAGCCTGAACTGATTTTAAGAACCCGTATTCAGCGTCTATATACTATTAATGGTGTGATTCATCGTTCAGTGGTACGCATCGACATTGAAGATAATGGTCCGGGTGTACCAGACGATATTATTGAAGCCGTTTTCTACCCGCTTGTGACCAGCCGTGCCAAAGGAACCGGCCTGGGCCTCAGTATTGCTCAAAATATAATGCACCAACATAACGGAATGATTGAATGCCAGTCAGTTCCAGGAAAAACCGTATTTAGCTTATTTTTACCTTGGGAGTCAGATCATGTCGCGAAATAAAATATGGGTGATTGATGACGATCGTGCCATGCGTTGGGTACTCGAAAAAACATTCAAAGAAGAAGGTTTCGACGTTACCAGTTTTGAAGAAGCCCAGTCAGCACTTGATCAGCTGAGTGTGGATGCACCAGATGTGATCCTGACCGATATCCGAATGCCGGGTATTGATGGCTTAACCTTTTTAGGTAAGGTCAAGAATACTAATCCTGATCTGCCTGTCATAATTATGACGGCGCACTCGGATCTGGAATCAGCGGTATCCAGTTATCAGACCGGTGCCTTCGAGTATCTGCCAAAGCCATTTGATATTGATGAAGCGCTAGCATTGGTGAATCGTGCCATCCTGCACATCACCAAGTTACAGCAACAGGAATCTGCAAAAGCGACTCCAACAATTCAATCGACTGAAATTATCGGTGAATCTCCTGCAATGCAGGAAGTATTCCGCGCTATCGGCCGTCTATCTCAGTCGCATATTACTGTTTTGATTAATGGTGAATCAGGTACAGGTAAAGAATTGGTGGCACATGCTTTGCACCGCCATTCACCACGTAGCAATAAGCCATTTATTGCCCTGAACATGGCCGCGATTCCGAAAGACCTGATTGAGACTGAATTGTTTGGTCATGAAAAAGGCGCTTTTACCGGTGCAAATACGCAACGTCAGGGCCGTTTTGAACAGGCCAACGGCGGTACGCTGTTCCTGGATGAAATTGGTGACATGCCATTTGAAACACAAACTCGTTTGTTACGTGTCCTAGCTGATGGTGAATTTTACCGTGTAGGTGGTCATATTCCAGTCAAGGTTGATGTGCGTATCGTGGCAGCAACTCACCAGGATCTGGAAAAACTGGTACACGATGGCCGCTTCCGTGAAGACTTGTATCACCGCCTGAATGTAATTCGTATTCATATTCCTAAACTGGCACACCGTTCTGAAGATATTCCAATGCTGGCACAGCATTTCCTGGCACGTGCAGGCAAAGAGCTTGGTGTCAATCCGAAGATTCTGCGTCCTGAAACTCAGGAATATATGCAAAAGCTGCCTTGGCAAGGAAACGTGCGTCAGCTGGAAAATACCTGTCGCTGGTTAACGGTTATGATCACAGGTCGTGAAGTTTATCCAGAAGACTTGCCACCTGAACTGAAACAGATTCCTATCCAGCAGGACAATGGTGCACCAATTCCAAATCTGAATCAGGTTGCTCCGCATCATTGGGATGAATTACTGAACCAATGGGCAATTCAAAAGCTAAAAAATGGTGAGATGAAGATTCTCGACATCGCAACACCAATGTTTGAACGCACTCTGATTAATGCAGCCCTTCAGCAAACTCGTGGCCGTAAACGCCATGCTGCTGAGCTTTTAGGTTGGGGTCGAAATACATTGACGCGCAAACTTAAAGAGCTGGGTATGGACAGTGCAGATGATGATGTTGAAGAAGAAGTTGAAGGTTAATTTTTAAAGTTAGCCACAAAAAAGCGCCAATTGATTTGGCGCTTTTTTCATTCTGAGATTTAAGCAGTAAGGCCAATATAACGTGAATAACCTTCCACACCCAGATCCGATTTTAAAATTATAAATTCCGGATAAGTACTTGCAGTCAACTCTGCGAACATATTGACCTGATCATCATTGGCATGTAAATCATCCACAGTATGTTGCATGGTCTGTTCAAACTCATCAGTGATGTATTCAAAACCAATATCCATGGCAATAAACAGGGTATGTTCACAAGGCTGGACATATTGCTCTTCTTGCCAGTTAATAATCTGTTGCTGGCAATGTAGGCAGGTAATATTGTCGGTCGCGTCTATATCCAGCTCAATTAACTGATAGCTCATATCTCAATTTCGTTTTTTAGTTCAACTTATATTAACAAAAACTACCTGTTAAATAATCTGTCTAAATATCTTCAAATAAAAAAAGCCAGCCATCAGACCAACTTTTTTCATAGATAGATCACTTAAATTAATGCTTGTTTTTTGTCTTATAACGGGACAGAGCAGTGACTGCCACAGCAGAAATCACCACAGCCGGCAAGCTGGCCCACAGAATACCTGTTGTTCCCAAGCCCAATGCCAGAATCTTGCCAGATAAAAGTGGACCAGTCATGGCACCCAAACGCCCGAGTGAAATCGCACTTCCCACTCCCGTAACTTTACCTGCCCCTGAGTAGAAGATTGGAGAAATACCATACAGGATAGATTGGCCACCGGTAGAGAAAATTCCACCCATTAAACCGGCCAGGATCAGCAATGGAATCACTTTACTGGTAAAGAGCAGAATCAATACAATTGCCAGGCCTACATAAATGATAGCAGCCACTTGCCAGAGTTTCAGGCGATCTAATAAATAACCTAGCCCTAAAGTACCAATTACAGCACCAACCTGGAAGATCAGCATGATACTAAAAGCTTCCTGCTTGGAAAGCCCCTGTTCCATCAGTAAATTTGGTAACCAGCTGATCAGGATATAGTTAATCATTAAGGTAAAGAAAAAGCCGAACCACAATGGCACAGTACGTTTATATTGTTCCTGTTTAAACAGTACTTCAGCCATATTGGGTACTGCGATCTGTTGCTCAGTCGTTTAGGCTTTAACAGCACTCGGTTTATCTATTAAAATCAAAGCTATGAAAGGCAGCAGGACCAATGGTGTCAAACCACCGATCAGGAATAGTGTTTGCCAGCTAATGTCCTTAAAATAGATTGCCAGCCCGGCAACAAAAATCGCACCTACAGGCAAACCACAATACATTAAGCTATTCAGCTTACCCCGGTTAAGTTCAGTCGCCTCATCCCCCACTACTGAAATCATGGTGGGCATCGCAGCCCCTAAGCCCAACCCCGTCAGGAAACGTGCCGCATATAAAATTTCAATACTTGGTGCGATCGCTGTAAGTGCAAAGAACACCCCGAAAATAGCCACTGACAGCATTAAGACTCGTTTCTGACCTAAATAGTCCGCGATTCGCCCACCAAAGAAAGCGCCGAACAACATACCAAAAACGCCGAGACTAAATACATAGCCCATTTGCACCTGATCAAGTGCAAACGTTTCTGCAATACCTTTGGCTGCAATTCCAGGGGCTTGTAAATCAAAGCCTTCAAAAAATGCGACCTAGAAACACAAAAATATCACCAGAAATTTTTGTATTTTTTCCTTTTGTGTCAACATCATGATTCATCTTCCTCAATTCCAGGCTTTTTTTGGCCTAGCCCACTGCCTAATTGTTAATCTAATCCTTTCGAATAAATAGCACTACAATGGTAGGATTTGAAATGTAAGGATTTGCTTTTTCACCTCCAAATAAGACTTAAAAACAATGACAGTGATTCTATTTTTAGATGAAAAATTATCAATATTATTATTTTTCAATGATTTATTTTATTGGTAGCTTTTAACTATGGAATCATTCATCTCGGTGATTATTAACTTTTATTTATAAAAAAACCCGCATTACACGGGCTTCTTTAATTCAAAATCTTAAGCAGATTTTTTTGTTTGTGCATTCTTGCGAATCGTAATCATCACCAGTTGAACTGCAGCAGGGGTTACACCCGGAATACGGCTTGCTTGTGCAAGCGTTTCAGGACGAACATCTTTTAACTTCAAGGTAATTTCACGAGAAAGACCTGAAACGATGTCATAGTTAAAATCAGTAGGAATCTTGGTTTCTTCCAAACGCTTCATTTGCGCTACATCTTGGTGCTGACGGTTAATATAACCTTCGTATTTCACCGCAATCTCAATTTGGTCGCCTACTTGAGCTGACACGTCAGAACCAGTAAGTTCTGCAATTTGAGCAAAGCTAATATTAGGACGTTTTAATAAATCAATTGCAGAACATTCTTTAGAAAGATCTGCACCTGTCATCTCAACGAATTTTTTACCCATTGGATTGTTTGGCGCTGCCCAAAGATGTTGCAAACGACCTGTCTCACGCTCAACCGCTTCCATTTTCTCGCAGTAAGCCGCCCAACGCTCATCATCCACCAGACCCATTTCACGACCGATTGGTGTTAAACGTTGATCCGCATTGTCTTCACGTAACATCAAACGGTATTCCGCACGTGAAGTGAACATACGATACGGTTCTTTAGTACCTAAAGTAATTAGGTCATCAACTAGTACGCCCATGTATGCTTCATCACGTTTTGGTGTCCATTGCTCTTGATCCCACGCACGACGTGCTGCGTTCAAGCCTGCAAGTAAACCTTGCGCACCTGCTTCTTCATAACCTGTTGTACCGTTGATTTGACCTGCAAAGTACAAGTTATTAATCGCTTTGGTTTCCAAAGTGAATTTCAACGCTTGCGGGTTGAAGTAATCGTATTCAATCGCATACCCTGGACGAAGAATGTGTGCATTCTCCATACCACGGATTGAGCGCACCAATTCAAACTGCACATCAAATGGCAATGATGTTGAAATACCATTTGGATACAACTCGTGCGTATCTAAACCTTCAGGCTCAAGGAATACTTGGTGAGAGTCTTTATCGGCAAAACGATGAATCTTGTCTTCAATCGATGGGCAATAACGTGGACCCACACCTTCGATTACACCAGTATACATTGGTGAACGGTCTAAACCGCCACGGATAATGTCATGAGTTTTTTCATTGGTATGTGTAATCCAGCAGTTCACTTGTTCAGGGTGCATTGAAGCATCACCCATGAATGACATGGTCGGAGATGGGAAATCACCCGGCTGTGGTGTCATTACAGAGAAATCAACTGAACGTGCATCAATACGTGGGGGCGTGCCTGTTTTTAAACGACCGACTGGAAGTTGAAGTTCACGTAAACGATGCGCCAATGAAATTGATGGTGGATCGCCTGCACGACCACCGCTTGATTTTTCAAGACCGACGTGAATCACACCACCTAAGAATGTACCTGCAGTTAACACCACAGTTTTCGCATCAAAGCGAATACCCATTTGGGTTACTACACCTTTAACGGTATCGCCTTCAACAATCAGGTCATCCGCTGCTTGTTGAAAAATATCAAGATTCGCTTGGTTTTCTAATGTTTCACGAATCGCAGCTTTATAACGTACACGGTCAGCCTGCGCGCGCGTCGCACGAACCGCAGCACCTTTACGTGAGTTTAAAATTCGGAATTGGATACCGCCTTTGTCAGCAGCAAGTGCCATTGCACCGCCCAAGGCATCAATTTCACGCACCAAGTGCGATTTACCAATACCACCGATGGCTGGGTTACAGCTCATCTGCCCTAAAGTCTCAATATTGTGAGTTAAGAGTAAAGTCTGTCGACCCATACGCGCCGCAGCCAATGCTGCTTCCGTACCTGCGTGACCGCCACCGATCACAATGACATCGTATACTTTAGGATAGTGCATAGTGGTATTTGAGAGATTAAAAAAGGATAGCCGAAGATTATAGCAAAAATTGCAGAATAGTTGACAAATTCAGTGGAATTAATTCAAGGTCACCCTATCGTATTTTTATAAACCTTCCTAATTGTCACTTAATCTTTCATTTTTTAGCAAAACACCGATAAATCAATACATAGAGCTTGTATTTGTTACCTGATCGCAATTGTGTGCAGCTGAGTATTTTCTAAGATGTAAATTTGACGCCACACGAAGAAAAAAGGTGAAATAAATGGATAAGAAAATATTATTTTCAATAATGCTCGGTGCACTATCAGTAACAGGTATGGCAACTGCAAATGATAAGGTTGCCAAAGTTTACAATCCAGATTTGTATCAGAAAGTCTGTAAAGGCAAATCAGCTGGTGATGCCGTAACTTTTGCTCATCGTGGCATTATCTGGAACGGAACCTGTGAACCACAGTTTTTTTCCAACTCCAAAACAGCCTTAATGGGTGATGAAGCTGAAATTTATAGTGCTTGCCAGGACGCTTCTGGAAACACCACAACCACTGTTAATGGTCAGGAAATTAGTGGTAAATGTGCCTTGGGCTTCACTCCTCCTCGACCTAAATAAAGCTCTTTAAAGTTATAAAAGAATAAATGGGCAAAATTGAGGTTTTGCCCATTTTCTATTGATTATTTAATAATTTACGTTAAACTGAATTTAAAACTGAAGATCCAATAATAAAAAGGACATTCTATGGATTCGGTATTTTTCGTTTTTTTATTGCCGGTGCTGCTGGCAATTTTGATGATGGGGTTAGGACTTGAATTACGCGTCAAGGATTTTATTCGTGTACTCAACTATCCTAAGGTCATTTTTATTGCCTTATTTATCCAGCTGATCCTGTTGACCAGTCTGGCTTTTCTGATCTGTATCATATTGGATTTGCCGCCGCTACTGGCTGTGGGTTTAATGCTGCTGGCAGCCTCTCCGGGTGGACCAACGGCCAATCTTTTCAGTTACCTATATAAAGGTGATTTGGCACTTAACTTCACCCTGACTACAATTAATACTTTTATATCGATTTTCACCCTGCCTTTTATTATTAATTTATCCTTACATTTTTTCTTGGGCAGTGACGATACCATTACCATGCCAGCCATGAAGATGGTTCAGGTATTTTTTATCATATTACTTCCTGTTATCTTCGGTATGGTATTACGGGCTAAATTCCCAAGGCTCACAATCACTGTCAATCGCTCAATGCGTATTTTCGCAATTGGCTTCCTCATTGCATTATTTGTATTTGCAGTCGTACGCGAACGCCATAATCTGATGGAATATTTCAATAGCATCGGAATTGCGACCGTAATCTTCGGCTTTTCCAGCCTGTTTATTGGTTATTGCCTACCTTTACTGCTTGGTATTCCAGACCGTCAGGCACGTGCTTGTACCTTTGAGGTGGGCATTCACAATACCGCTGTTGCCATGACTATCGCTATTACCGTATTAGGCAATAATACTATTGCCATCCCTGCGGGTATCTATACTATTGTCATGTACACTCTTGCCACCTTTTTTTGGCATTATCTTGAGCCGTCAACGCATCATTTATCAGAAATCCAAGCATCGTTTATCAGATTTGTAAACACACTATATAAACCATAATTTCCTCTGTATGCTGGACTTAAAAATAGATAAAAAAGACATTTAAATAAGGAGCATACAGATGGATTCTGGCTTTATTACCATATTGTTACCACTGGCTTTAGCGATCATTATGATGGGGCTTGGACTTGAACTTACCCCACGTGACTTTAGCCGAGTGACCCGCCATCCCAAAGCTGTACTCATCGCACTTTTCTGTCAGCTGATTATCCTAGTGGGAATCGCCTTTGCACTATGTAAACTACTAGCTTTACCACCACTGTTATCAGTCGGTTTGATGCTCTTGGCTGCTTCTCCAGGCGGTGCCACAGCCAACCTGTTTAGCTACCTATTCAAAGGTGATCTAGCACTGAATATTACTTTGACAGCAATCAACTCAGTCATTGCTGCAATTACCCTGCCTTTAATTATTAACTTCTCGATCTTGCACTTCATGCAGGATGGTCAGCAAGTTGGCCTGCAATTTGGCAAAATTTTGCAGGTCTTTGCGATTATTCTGATTCCAGTTGGGATTGGCATGCTGATTCGTCATTATGCACCAGGTGTGACAGCAAAATTGAATCGACCACTGCGGATTTTTGCTATTACTTTTCTGGTTCTTATTATTGTCGCAACCATTGTGAAGGAACGTGCCAATATCAGTGAATATCTGACTCAAGTCGGACTGGCAACTGCCTTATTCTGTATCCTCAGCCTTGGCATCGGCTATCTGGTTCCACGACTCCTTAACATTAATAGCGCTCAAGCCCGCGCCAGTGCTTTTGAAATCGGCATTCATAACAGTACCCTTGCGATGACCATTGCCCTGACCGTGATTGGCAGCTCAGCAGTAGCAATGCCAGCGGCAGTTTATTCTATTTTTATGTATATATTTGCTGCAATTTTTGGCACTTTACTGAATCGACTTGCACCGCTTCAGGTACAAAAACCCCTGACAAATCTAGATTAGATAAAGTCTAAAACCTTTAAAAGGATGCCTCAGGCATCCTTTTTTTATTTACACCTGCACAGCAATCTAGCCGCACAAAAACCGGAACTTCCGTTACAATAGCTTTTTGAAAAGATATACATAAGGTTATTTCTGTGAAGTGGTTACAAATTCATATTACGGTTGATCAGGCTCAGGTTGATTTCACTGAAACATTACTCAGCTCGCTGGGTGCGGTGAGCGTGACGCTGGATGATGCTGAAAATCAGGATTTACTTGAACCACTTCCAGGTGAAACACCGTTGTGGAATAAAGTGATTGTTACCGGTATTTATGCACAAGAAGAAGGCGAAGAAATCGATGTCGATGCACTCGAAACCTTTATTCGTGCACAAATGCCTGAAGCGCCTATCCGTCATGAATTTCTGGAAGATCAAGCTTGGGAACGCACCTGGATGGATGCTTATGAGCCAATTCAGATTTCTGACAAGTTCTGGATTGTGCCAGAATGGATGGAACCACCGGAAGCAAATGCAGTAAATATCAAGCTCGATCCAGGTCTGGCTTTTGGTACAGGTAACCATGCTTCTACTTTCCTTTGCCTGCAATGGCTGGGAAAAACAGATCTCAAAGACAAAATCGTCATCGACTATGGCTGTGGTTCAGGCATTTTAGCGGTTGCTGCCCTGCTACTTGGCGCGAAAAAAGCATATGCAACCGATATTGATCCACAAGCAGTCTTGGCCACCCAACAAAATGCTGAACTCAATGGTGTACTTGATCGGCTTTATGTAGGCTTACCGGAAGAATTTAACGAAGAGCTTGGTGCAATAAAGGCAGATGTTTTCGTTGCCAATATCTTGGCAGGTCCACTGATGATGCTTGAACCGCACTTTGCAGAATTGGTGAAAGCTGAGGGTGAATTCGCACTTGCGGGTGTTATTGAAGAACAAGTTACTGATGTTACTAGTATTTACTCTAATCATTTTGATATATTAGAAGTAGCGAAGCGTGATGAATACTGGTGTCGAATTTCTGGTAAACGCCATAAGAATTAAATAAGCGTGAATGTATGAGTGATAAACGAACCCTCTGCCCGACTTGTTCCACAATCTACAAAGTAACGGTTGCTCAGTTAACCATTGCTCAGGGTATGGTTTGTTGTCCCAAATGCACCACCTCATTTAATGCACTTTCTCATCTGGTGACCGAACCTCAGCCTTCGGCCACTGGCACCCCCCCTGAAGCTAATGTTGAGTCTCTTAGTCCAGCTCAACCTACATCACAATTTGATGCAGACTTATATAACAGCAAGATTTCTTCTCGCCTCAACAATCTTTTACATATTTTTGATGAAAAAGTTGAAAACTCGAATATTGATCTCAAAACCTATTTGAATAATCTAAACTATTTTAGTACCGAGCCCATCAGTGCCCTTCCAGCCATGAACTGGGAAGAAGATACAGATGACAGAAGTCAGCGCTCTATCTTGCAATATATTGGCTGGACAGCAATAAATGTATTATTACTCGGCATATTGGTTTTTCAGTTCTTCTGGTTTAATCCACAGTACTTAAAGAATAGTCATGTGATGGGTACAGCGTTTAATGCTGTTTGTGATGTATTCAATTGTTCTAATATGGAAGAACATTACGACCTGATTAATACCAGGAATGTTAAAGTCACGGCATCAGATTCGAAGCAAACCCGGTTTACAGGTGAACTGATCAATTATCATGATCGCAGCCTGGCCATGCCAGTTTTGCGTCTCGACTTAAAAGATAATGGGGTGATTACTGCTTCCTATACGCTTTCACCTTCAGAATACCTGATTGAAAGTTTAGTGAGCATCCAGCGTATTCCAAAAAATAGTCCTTTTAAATTCGACTTTCAGGTTCCAGTCAAGCGAAAAAGTTTCGATAGCTATAGTTTAGAAATAATTCGTCCTTGATATTGAAAAAAACTATCAAAAAAGATAAAAAACTAAAAAAAAATGCAGTTTTCTTGCTCACTTTTTTGTAGACAATGGTATTATACGCGCCACGAAAGCTATGTGCTGCCAACTCTTCGCTAATTTTTCACAACAAATACAGTCTTGCTAATGCGCTCTAACACTTATTGCGTATCATGCAGTATTTTTTTGTTTGATTTTTGGTCGGTAACAAAAATTTAACAATTGTTACGCTTATATTTCGACCAACTGGCTGAGATGTGTCAAGCTACATGCTCAATGTAATGACCATGTTTTAGAGCTTCTGTTTTAGGATCTAAAACAGAAGCTCATTTAATTTATAGACCACTTTTATATATCACTTTACCCAAGTGGTATTTGATTTTTCGGATTAATTCGCATGAATAGCAAATCTCCTATTTTTACTGCACAATCTGATGTCGCTCTTCGTATTCACGTAGATCGCGCAGTTCGCCACTATTTTGCACAACTGCAAGGCGAGCAACCTTCTCAGGTGTATGACATGGTGCTGGCAGAAATGGAGAAGCCTCTTCTATCTGTAGTTCTAGAATATACGCGTGGTAACCAGACCCGCGCTGCTGAAATTCTCGGCTTAAACCGCGGTACTTTGCGTAAAAAGTTAAAAGCACACGGTTTAATGAGTGAATAAATGATAAAATGCTTGCGTTAATCGCAGGCATTTTTTTTGACTGTAAATTAGCTATTTAGATTTAATCTGTTCCTTGGTAACTGTGACGAAGATCATGACTATTAAACGCGCTTTAATCTCTGTTTCCGACAAAACCGGTATTGTCGAATTTGCACAAAACCTTGCTGCTCTAGGGGTAGAAATTTTATCTACTGGCGGTACATATAAATTGTTGAAAGACAATAATATCGCTGTAGTTGAAGTTTCAGAGCACACTGGTTTCCCAGAGATGATGGACGGCCGTGTTAAAACACTACATCCAAAAATTCATGGCGGCATTCTGGCCCGTCGTGGTCTAGACGAAGCAGTGATGGCTGAACACAACATCGATGCGATCGATCTTGTTGTTGTTAACCTGTATCCATTTGCTGCGACTGTAGCAAAACCAAACTGTTCACTGGCCGATGCGATCGAAAATATCGACATCGGTGGTCCAACTATGGTTCGTGCTGCTGCAAAAAACCATGCTTCTGTCGGTATCGTAGTGAATGCATCTGATTACGCAACGGTAATTGCTGAGCTTAAAGCTGAGGGTGCTTTATCATATGCAACCCGTTTTGACCTGGCAGTGAAAGCATTTGAACATACTGCGCAATACGATGGTATGATCGCATCTTACTTAGGCGCTCGCGTAGGTGTCGAGGAAGGTCAGGCTGACAAATTCGCGCGTACTTTCAATACACAATTGAACAAAGCTCAAGACTTACGTTACGGTGAAAATCCGCATCAGTCTGCTGCATTCTATGTAGATCCAGCTGCAACTGAAGCTTCTGTTTCAACTGCAAAACAGTTACAAGGTAAAGAACTCTCTTATAACAACATTGCGGACACAGACGCTGCACTTGAATGTGTTAAATCATTTGCGAAGCCTGCTTGTGTGATCGTTAAACATGCCAACCCATGTGGCGTTGCAGTATCTTTAGACGGTATCAAAACTGCTTATGACTTGGCTTATGCAACTGACCCTGAATCTGCATTCGGTGGCATTATTGCATTCAACCGTGAATTAGATGTTGAAACTGCGCAAGCAATTGTTGACCGTCAATTTGTTGAAGTAATCATCGCTCCTAGCGTTGCTGAAGGCGTGCTTGAAGTCACTGGTGCGAAGAAGAATGTACGCGTACTCGTATGTGGCGAACTTCCGAAGATTGACGAACGTGCTGCACAACTTGACTACAAACGCGTAAACGGCGGTTTGTTAGTTCAAGATCAAGACTTAGGCATGATTACGAAAGATGATCTTAAAGTTGTGACTAAACGCGCACCAACTGAACAAGAAATTGACGACATGATCTTTGCCTGGAAAGTAGCGAAATACGTGAAGTCTAATGCAATTGTTTATGCGAAAAACCGTCAAACCATCGGTGTGGGGGCAGGTCAAATGAGCCGCGTGAACTCGGCTCGTATTGCAGCAATTAAAGCAGAACATGCAGGTTTAGTGGTTGAAGGTGCAGTAATGGCATCTGATGCATTCTTCCCATTCCGCGATGGTATTGATAACGCTGCAAAAGCAGGTATCAAATGCATTATTCAGCCGGGTGGTTCTATGCGTGACGAAGAAACGATTGCAGCAGCTGACGAAGCTGGTATTGCAATGGTGTTCACTGGCATGCGTCATTTCCGCCACTAAGTTGTAAAATTTAAAAATAAGCCCTCCTTTCTATAAGGGGGGTTTATTATGTCTGTATTGATTTGCATCTTGCGTTAAGATGTTAATGATTTTTAAGCCGAATTAGGCTTTGGGAATTTCATTTTCGAGGATTATTCTAAAGATGAACATTTTAGTTTTGGGTAGTGGCGGTCGTGAGCATGCATTAGCGTGGAAAATCGCACAAGACGATCAAGTTACAAAAGTTTTTGTAGCGCCAGGTAATGCAGGTACTGCAACTGAAAATAAATGTGAAAATGTCGCTTTAGACATTCTCGACAACCCTGCGATTATTGATTTTGCCAAAAACAATGCAGTTGAACTGATTATTGTCGGCCCTGAAGCACCGCTTGTAAATGGTGTGGTTGATGCTTGTCGTGAAGCGGGTGTAAAAATTTGGGGTCCAACGCAATTTGCTGCACAACTGGAAGGCTCTAAAGCATTTGCGAAGCACTTCTTAAAACGCCATAACATTCCAACGGCTTTCTATGACGTGTTCACGGAAGTTGATGCAGCGAAAGCATTTGTTGAGAAAAATGGTGCGCCAATCGTGATCAAGGCGGATGGGCTTGCTGCAGGTAAAGGCGTGATCGTTGCAATGACCAATCAAGAAGCATTCGATGCCATTGATGACATGTTGGCTGGCAACAAATTTGGTGATGCAGGTTCTCGTGTTGTGATTGAGGAATTCCTTGCAGGTGAAGAAGCATCTTTCATTTGTATGATTGATGGTGACAACATCTTGCCGATGGCCACTTCACAAGACCACAAGCGTATTTTTGAAGGCGACCAAGGTCCAAACACTGGCGGTATGGGTGCTTACTCTCCTGCTCCTGTTGTAACTTCAGACGTTTTTGAAAAAGCAATGAATGAAGTGATGCGTCCAACTGTTGAAGGCATGAAGAAAGACGGTCATGTATATACAGGTTTCTTATACGCTGGTTTGATGATTGATGAACAAGGTCAACCTAAAGTGATCGAGTTTAACTGTCGTTTTGGTGACCCTGAAACTCAGCCAATCATGATGCGTTTAAAATCATCATTAGTTGATTTGGTTCAAGCAGGTATCGAAGGTAATCTTCCTACGGAAGCTGAATGGGATGAACGTAAAACTGTCGGTATCGTGCTTGCATCTCGTGGCTACCCTGAAACGTCTAGTAATGGCGATGTGATTTCAGGTTTAGACACTGAAATGGCAGATGCGAAAGTCTTCCATGCAGGTACAAAAGCGCTTGAGAATGGTGACATCGTCACTGCTGGTGGTCGTGTTCTTTGTGTGACTGCATTAGGTAATACCATTGGTGAAGCTCAAGCCAAAGCATTAGAGCTGTGCCAAAAAGTAACGTTTGACGGCGTTCAATACCGTAAAGATATTGGTTACCGCGCAATTGCACGTGAAAATGCTTAATTCATTTAAGCATTAAAAAAACCCCGCTGAGTGCGGGTTTTTTTATTTTGCAATTAGATAATCTTTAGCTAACTGTTCATAGTTTTCTTTCTTTTTAAGAAGTTCATGGTAGTAATCATACAGATATGGAAATTTCTCGTTATAAGCCCTAATATCGACTTGAATTTTTTTATTTTTCATATCTAAAACATAGATAATTTCATCGTGCAGTTTATTCAAAATTTTATACAAATCATTAAATTCTTTCGATTTCTCTTCCTCTAATACCCTCAGCGCAACCTTATGAAACTTCCCTAAAGTTTTCACAAAAATCGTATGCTCATCCATAATAAATTTATATAAATCCACAGGTATATTTTTTTCATTATATGGATAAAAATAGCTCTTAGTTTCATTTATGTAAATTAACCAATATATTTGACCTATTGCCCTAAATGCCTCATCTAGATATTCCAATGCATCAATCATTAAATCTCTTTTAACAATGAAATTGTTTTGTTCTTTCCATGCATTAAGTAAAACAAAAGCTGATAACGGTGCAAAAATTCCTGCCGACCAACCAAACATGGTAGCTATTGCTGTACCCTTATCAACTGCTAATGGATAGATTAAAAAATAGGTTATAAGTGTCATGATAACAATAATAACTAGATAACCTATGGTTAAGTCTTTTATGATCTTAGTCTTCATTCGTACAATTGTTATAATTAGGAATTGAATTAATTTTAAATCAATTACTTAAATAGAGAAACCACAACTTTAAAAGTAATATGTGTAAAATATCGACCCCTCGCCTGATCCTCCGCCAATGGCAGACTCCGACACTGCCCCATTTATCCAGATGTGCACAGACGATGAAGTCATGCGTTATTTTCTTAAAAAATTCGATGCTTCCGAAGCCACTGCATTTATGCAACGCTTAAAAGATGCCATCGAAACACGTGGTTGGAGTTTATATGCAGTAGAGCTTAAAAGCTCTGGCGAATTCATTGGATTTATTGGTCTGAATGTTCATCCACCTGAATTGGAAATTGCCGATGCCCCTGAAATTGGCTGGCGCTTGTTACCGCAATACTGGAATCAAGGCTATGCAACTGAAGGTGCAAAAGCTGTACTGAAATATGCCTTTAGAACCCTGCGTCTAGAGAAAGTCATTTCTTTTACTGCTCGCATCAACACACCATCAGAACGTGTCATGCAAAATATTGGCTTAGAAAAAGTAGGAGAATTTGACCATCCGCTTGTATCTTCCGATCATATCTTGTGTAGACACGTACTCTATGAAAAACAGCGTTCGGATTATCTGCATATCCCCTTCTGTTAAAACATGCTTGCAGTATCATGAACTAAGAAAACCAAGATCAGATTCTGCCTCGCTTGATTGACATGAAGGAAAGATTTATGTCGTTAAGATAGAGTTTTCTTAATTTTCCAAAAATCAGATATTTTTCTTATATTTATCTATATGCATTTTTATGCTTAATATCGGCAAAAATATTATAAAGATCATCTTTTCATCGAAATGAATATTCAACTTATTTAAAGTAAAAATAATATATTGTAATTACTAATATTTTTATGAATTAGCTATTCACTTAATCAGATAAGCAATCATTGTTTATTCACTATATTGAATAAACAATGATTGGTATGATTGCGCCGATCCAGAGCATCATTTACGACTATATCTTTAAATAATCTCTATTTACTTTCTCCAAATAGAAAAAGTATATAGCGTTTGGTGAACTCTAAACCGATCAAACTAACGTGAACTATTGCAGTACATTTGCATTTTCCCTGCCGGAGCCACATGCGACATCGATCTAGAGTCAGATGAAAGTGTAATAAAACTCCACTTTAACATGACCTTAAAATGCATATACTTTAGGCAACACGAGAATTAGGATATCTTTATGAAAAAGCTACTTGGCGTTTTACTCAGTGCATCTGTATTGACTTTAACTGCATGCGGAAAACAAGAAGCCCCTGCAACGGATGCAGCACAAAACAAAGATTCAGGTGAACTGCAAACAGTGACTATGGCTTCTACAGGTTCAGATGCTGATATCTGGCGCTACATTGCCACTTTACCTGAAACTGAGCAAGCTGGCATTAAGCTGGATGTAAAAAACTTCACTGACTATGTGTCGATGAACACTGCTGTTGCCAATAAAGAAATTGATGTTAACGCATTCCAGTCTTATGCCTATATGGTGGCTTATAACGACGCTAATACACAAAAGATTGCTCCACTTTCTACGACTTATCTTGAGCCAATGGGGATTTACTCAAGCAAAGTAAAAAAAGTAGAAAACTTTAAAACTGGCGCTACGATTGCCATTCCAAATGACGGCGCAAATGAATCACGTGCACTGTTATTATTGCAATCTGCGGGTCTGGTAAAACTTAAACCAAACTTTGATCTGGTTAAAGGTACGCCTGCTGACATCACTGAAAATGCGAAACAGATCGTGATCAAGCCGATTCAAATGGCAACAGCGGTACGTGTGAAAGACGAAGTCGATGCGATTGTTTTAGGTAATACCCTGGCAATGGAAGGTGGTCTGAACGTATTGAAAGATGCGATCTACTATGAGGCCATCGATCAAAGCACTAAAATGAACGTGAACGTTTTAGCCGTTGCAGCCGATCGTCAAAATGATCCTGTACTTCAAAAAGTTGGCCAGTTGTATCATACTCCTGCTGTGAAAGCCTATGTTGATGAACACTTTGGCGGTACAAAGGTTGCGGTAAACAAACCTGTGACGTATTTAACTGAATCAAAATAGTACTATAATAGACTTTTAGAACAGGCAAGGACGATTTCTTGCCTGTTTTTTTATCCGTGATGCAGTTTTTGACACTATGATTGAATTTAAAGATATTTCAAAACAGTATGAGCTTAAGGGTCAAACCTTGCATGCCTTGAATCAGATTAATCTTCAGATTCCAACCGGCAGTATTTTTGGCATCATCGGTTATAGTGGTGCCGGTAAAAGCACCCTCATCCGTCTGATCAACCTGCTTGAGCGCCCAAGCTCAGGCCGGATTATCATTAACGGAACAGACTTTACCGCACTCGATGCCAAAGCATTGCGTCAAGAACGTGCCAGCATCGGCATGATTTTTCAGCATTTCAATTTAATGCAAGCTAAAACTGTGGCGGCCAATATCGAAATGCCAATGAAACTCCTCGGCTGGAGCAAGGCAGAACGGGAAAAGCGCCTCGAAGAATTATTAGACTTTATTGACCTGAAACATAAACGCCATGCGTTTCCAGATGAATTGTCTGGCGGTCAAAAGCAGCGTGTCGGTATTGCCCGTGCCCTTGCCAATCATCCAAAAATTTTACTCTGTGATGAAGCGACTTCTGCACTTGATCCACAAACCACCAAATCTGTTCTACAGCTACTTAAAAAAATTAACGAAGAACAAGGCATTACGATTGTGATGGTCACCCATGAAATGGATGTAATTGAAACTGTGTGTGATTATGTTGCCGTGATGGAAAAAGGTGACGTGATTGAAACTGGCTCTACCTTACAGATTTTCAGTCAGCCTCAGCATCCGACCACGAAAAACTTTATCCAGACGGTGCTCCAGCAAAACCTGCCCGTAAATATTCTGACGAATCTGGAAAATCAGAATCATCACAGTATTTATTGTTTAAAGTTCCTGGGTAGCTCAGCGCAGGAAACTGTGATTCAGGGCGTTATCAAACAGTTTGATATCAGTTTGAATATCCTGTTTGCCAATATGACTGAAATTAATGGTTCGGTGATTGGACAGATGTTTATCCAGCTTCTCGGTGATCCCGCGCAAATTACAGCTGCAATACAATATCTCCGAGATAACGGCGTACAGGTAGATCAGGCAGGAGTACAGGAATGAGAGACTTAATTGTACAGTGGCTTACTACGATCACTGCGCCTTTCTGGAAAAGCTCGCTGTCGATGGACCAGTTCGTGACTGCACTGCAAGAAACTTTCCATATGGTGTTCTTCGCGATGCTGTTTGGTTGTATCTGGGGTTTTATTCAGGCGATTACTCTATTAGTTACTCGTCCAAATGGAATTTTGCCAAACCGTGTGATTTATCATGGTCTAAATCCGATTGTAAATGCACTGCGTTCCCTGCCATTTATTATCTTGCTGATTGCTGTTATTCCACTGACTAAATTTCTGGTTGGAACATCAATTGGTACTTGGGCAGCGATTGTGCCTTTGACCATTTATGTGGGGCCTTATATCGGCCGCTTGGTGGAAACCTCTCTGCTTGAAGTAAATGAAGGCATTATCGAATCTGCCCAAGCCATGGGTGCAACACCAATGCAAATTATTTTCAAGTTTATTCTGCCGGAAGCGCGTAGTTCGCTGATTCTGAATCTTACGACTGCCACCATCAGTCTGATTGGAGCTACCGCGATGGCAGGTGCTGTCGGTGCTGGCGGTATTGGTGATCTGGCGATTTCTTATGGTTATCAGCGTTTTGATACCTCAGTGGTGATCATGACTGTCATTGTATTATTGATTCTGGTACAGATTGTACAGAGTGTGGGTGACTGGTTATCACGGCTTCGTTAAGTTGATTCTCCGAATAACTAAAGCCCTCTTTTTGAGGGTTTTATTTTCTACCCATAAAATATCTGCATCTTAAACATCGAAGCGAACACATGGATGCTGCCGTTGATCTGTCTTACACAAGCTTTAAAGCAATGCTTAAAGCTTGATCAGGAAGTGCCATCAGATCAACAAAGGGGTTTTGTTACTTTTGGCCCGTCACTAGTAAGACATAACTACTCAAAATTTAAATTAAAGTAAAAATAATGAAGTTCTAATTTTCAAATAACTTCAGGAATAAGCTTACTGACACTTGAAATTTTTCTTTTACTTTTGAAAGATGAATAGCACTCCTATGCAAGGTAAAAAACCTTCTGTTGGCTTGATGATACTTCCCTGTATCACAAGCCAACGGCAACATCCATGTCGCCTAATACAAATTCAATTTAGGGAGAATAGTTCTATCCCAATACAGTGATGAACATAGCCTTAAGTCAATTCTCAATTACAATCTAAAAGTTCAGCATTTCCCCTCAATTTCAAACTGAAACAATAAATCCCGTGCTAAACTATCGAGTGGTTTTTGCAGGGACTCATTTATGCACTTTGTTCATCTTGGTATTCATACAGAATTTTCGATTACTGAATCCATCGTACGGATACCGGACCTGGTCAAAGCTGCCGCAAATGACGAGATGCCAGCACTCGCGCTAACCGATTTATCTAATCTCCATGCTGCGGTCAAATTCTATAAAAAATGCCTAGATAAAGGCATCAAGCCAATTCTCGGTTCTGAAATTCGCCTGAATGATGCCGAGCATCGTGTCACCCTGCTTTCCATGACCAATAAAGGCTGGCGCAACCTGACCGAACTGGTCTCTGAAGGTTTTATTAGCGGCCAACAACTGGATATTCCTTGTGTACAAAAAGATTGGATTTTAAAGCAGCACGATGACATGATCGTATTGCTGGGTATGCAATCTGATGTCGGCAAAATGCTGATTACTTCAAATCCCGATAAGGCTGAACCTTTACTACAAGAATGGGTAGAGAAATTTGGTAATCGCGTATATTTAGCGCTTACTCGTACCAGTCGTCCTAATGAAGACCTTTTCATTGAAGAGGCGGTCAAACTCGCCAAAAAATATAATATCGGTGTAGTCGCACATAATGACGTGCACTTTCTTGCACGTGAAGACTTTGAAGCACACGAAGCACGTGTCTGTATCGCCGATGGTTATGTACTTGGTGATAATCGCCGTCCTAAAACCTATAGTCCTGAACAGTATTTTAAAAGTTCAGCAGAAATGTCAGAGCTTTTCTCGGATATTCCAACCGCGATTGAAAATACGTTTCATATCGCAAGACGCTGCAATGTCACCTTGCGTTTAGGCTTTAATGACCTGCCAGACTATCCGATTCCGGAAGGTCATACCATAGGCAGTTATTTTACCCATTTATGTGAAGTCGGTCTGGAAGAACGCCTAGATTTTCTGTATCCCCCTGAACAACGTGGTGAGGACTGGCCGGAAATCCGTCAGCCTTATGATGAACGTCTGGCCTTTGAAATCAAGATTATTCTGGACATGGGCTTCCCGGGTTACTTCCTGATCGTAATGGACTTCATTCAGTGGTCCAAAGGGAATGGTGTGCCGGTAGGTCCGGGCCGTGGTTCAGGTGCCGGTTCTCTTGTAGCCTACAGTTTAAAAATTACTGACCTTGATCCACTGCGTTATGACCTGCTATTCGAACGTTTCTTAAACCCGGAACGTGTTTCGATGCCTGACTTTGACGTCGATTTCTGTATCGCTGGTCGTGACCGCGTAATTGATTATGTAGCGCGTACTTATGGCCGAGAAGCAGTTTCCCAGATTGCGACCTTCGGTACCATGGCGGCCAAAGGGGCAATTCGTGACGTGGCACGTGTCCTCGGTAAATCCTATGGTCTGGCTGATCGCATTTCCAAACTGATTCCCACCAAGCCTTTGGGTTTAAGCCTGGAAGAGTCTCTGGAAGCCGAGCCACAACTGAAAGACGTCGTTACCAATCCCTCCAATCCGGATTATGACGATGCTTCTGAAATCTGGGAAATGGCGCTCAAGCTTGAAGGTATTACCCGGAATACCGGTAAACATGCCGGTGGTGTAGTAATTGCACCAACCAAGCTGACTGACTACTCAGCTGTGATGTGTGATGCTGATGGTACTGCGCGTGTTGCCCAGTTCGATAAGGACGATGTCGAAGCAGCCGGCCTGGTGAAGTTCGACTTCCTGGGGCTGCGTAACCTGACGGTTATTGAAGATGCGGTTAAGAATATCAATAAGCGTATCCAAAGTGATAAACCGCTGGATATCGCTTATATCCCGCTAGATGACAAAGATGCCTATCTGGTCTTTGCTGAAGCCAATACCACGGCAGTGTTCCAGTTTGAATCCGTGGGCATGAAAAAGATGCTGAAAGAAGCTCGCCCAAGCAAATTTGAAGAGATTATCGCTTTCGTATCGTTGTACCGTCCGGGTCCAATGGACCTGATTCCTGACTTTATCCATCGTATGCACGGCGGTGAGTTTGAATATCTGCATCCCCTGCTTGAAGGCGTATTAGAGCCAACTTACGGGATTATGGTCTATCAGGAACAGGTAATGCAGGCTGCACAGTTCTGTGCCGGCTATACCCTCGGTGGCGCGGACTTGCTGCGTCGTGCCATGGGTAAGAAAAAGCCTGAGGAAATGGTCAAGCAGCGTAAAATCTTCATTGAAGGTGCTGCGAAAAAAGATATTGATGAAGCCACGGCTAACCATATCTTCGACTATATGGAAAAGTTTGCCGGCTATGGTTTTAACAAATCGCATGCGGCAGCTTATGCTCTTGTTGCTTACCAGACGGCGTGGCTGAAAGCCCATTATCCGGCTGAGTTCCTGGCAGCGGTGATGTCTTCGGAAATGCAGAATACAGATAACGTGGTATTCCTGATTGATGACTGCCGCAAGAATAATCTGGAAGTATTACCACCATCCGTCAATATGTCGATCTACCAGTTCCATGCTACTGATGAAAAAACCATTGTCTATGGCCTAGGAGCGATTAAAGGCGTTGGTGAAGCGGCTATGCAGTCGGTAATTGAATCCCGTCAGAAAGAAGGTCCCTATAAAGACCTGTTTGACTTCTGCCATCGTATTGACCTGAAAAAAATCAATAAACGGACTTTGGAAGCCTTGATTCGTGCCGGTGCTTTGGATTGCTTGGGCATCGAGCGTGCTGACCTGATGGCACAACTCCCTGAAGCGGTACAGGCTGCGGATCAGGCTCGCCAAAACCGTGAAACTGGTATTATGGATCTGTTTGGTGAAGTTGAAGAAGTTCAACGCAAACCTTCTAAGCCAGTCAAACCGTGGTCCGATGAAGTCCGCCTTAAAGGCGAAAAAGATACGCTTGGTCTATATCTGACTGGTCACCCGATTGATGTTTACCGTAATGAGCTGAAAGCTTTTGTACCGTGTCAGATCAATGAACTGACCCCAACCCGCCGTGGTGTGACGACAGTATTTGCAGGTCTGGTAGTGGATGTAGCCAACTTCCCGAACCGGATGATGGTGACGCTGGATGATGGTACGGCACGGATTGAAGTATCCACCAATCATGAACGTTTTAACCGCTTTAAAGACATCGTTCAGGTGGATCAAGTGGTGGTAATTGAAGGCGAAATTTATGAGCGCGAAGGTTTTGACCGTCCAATGGGTCGTCTGACTAAAGCCTTTAGCCTGAACGAAATCCGCCAGAAACGAGCCAATAGCATCAAGATTACTCTGCAAGCGGAACATTACAGTAAAACCCTCAGCCGTGATCTGCAACAGATTCTCATGCCATATACCAATGTGGATATGAGTACGCATATTCCAGTCATTCTTTATCTGGATTATGACTATGCAACGACTGAGCTGCATCTGGGCCTGAACTGGAAAGTTGCTCCGCTGGATGAGCTGCTGGTCAAATTACGGGACTACTTTGGTAAAGCTGCCTTGCATATTGAATATCAGGTTAAATCTAAAGCTGCCCGTGCGGTATCTTATGAAGAGGCCAAGCCGGTTGAAGTGCCGCCTCCCCCTGCAGATATGAGTATGGATGATGCCCTGGCGCAATATGAAGCCGAGTCTCAGCCGCAATATTCATAAATTCTGACCTTTAAAATATTTATATTGGAATCATCATGAGTCAAATTGACAATGCTGCTGTTTCAGCACATCTCTCCCATGTGCGTATTGTCATGGTCAATACCACTTTACCTGCCAATATCGGCAGTGCCTTACGTGCCATGAAAACCATGGGCTTGTCCAAGCTGGTTCTGGTGGCACCAAAAACCTATCCGCATCCGGATATCGACGCGCTGGCTGCGGGTGCAACTGATCTGATCGAGCAGATCGAGATTGTCGAAACCCTTGAAGATGCCATTAAAGACTGCCAGATTGTATTCGGTACCAGCGCACGCAGCCGTACCATTCCCTGGCCTCTTCTGGATGTGCGTCCTGCGGCTGAAAAAGCGCTGTCTGCGGTCGTGCAAGAGCAACAGGAAATTGCGATTCTGTTTGGTCGTGAAGACCGTGGCCTGACCAATGAAGAACTGGCAATGGCAAATTATCACCTCACTATTCCAGTGAATACCGACTACGGCGTACTCAATGTCGCACAAGCAATTCAGGTCATCTGCTATGAACTGCGTATGGCTGCATTGGATCAGGTAGAACATCCACGTGATGCTAAAGCCACCATGCAGGTCATTGATGGCATTGAAATGGAATGGGATGAACCGCTGGTGAATCATGAACAGATGGAACAGTTCTATCCACATTTAGAAAAAATGCTGGCAGAAATTGAGTTTATGGATCCTAAAAATCCACGATTGCTACCTTTACGCTTGCGTCGCCTATTTGGACGTATACAATTAGATCGTATGGAATATCATTTACTCCGTGGTATTTTCAGCCGGGTTCAGGCCTTGAATAATGGCACCTGGAAGAAATCTTCACACACTACCCAACAGGACAAGGATCAAATCTAATGTTTAAACAGCTCAAAGAGGATATACAGGCTGTCTTCGCGCGCGATCCTGCTGCACGCAACACCCTGGAAGTCTTGACCACATATCCTGGTATTCATGCGCTGATGATGCATCGTGTGGCACATGAACTGTGGAACAAAGACTGTAAAGGCACAGCACGTGCTTTATCCTCATTCAGCCGTTTTGCTACAGGAATTGAAATCCATCCGGGTGCCAAGATTGGCCGCCGTTTCTTTATTGACCATGGTATGGGTGTGGTGATTGGTGAGACAGCTGAAATTGGTGATGATGTTACTCTTTATCACGGTGTGACCTTGGGTGGTACGACCTGGAATAAAGGCAAACGTCATCCAACCCTGGAAGATGGTGTGGTTGTGGGTGCCGGCGCAAAAATTCTCGGTCCGTTTACAGTTGGTAAAAATGCCAAGGTCGGTTCCAATGCTGTTGTAACCAAAGCCGTACCGGCCAATACCACAGCGGTCGGTAACCCTGCGCGGTTTATTACCAAAGATCAGCCGAAAGATGAAGCTGAAGCACGTCGTCGCGATTATGCAGAAAGTATTGGTTTCCAGCCATATGCAACGACACAAGATCAGTCTGATCCGATTATTGAAGGTATGCGGGTTCTACTTGACCGTATTCAGCAAAATGAAAAACGCATGAATATGCTTTGTAACCGTTTATCTATGCTTGACCCTACTTTCAAGAAAAACCAGCTGAATGAACATCCGCTCAGCAAGGAAGATCTAAAGATTCTGGAAGAAGCTCGCCGTGAGTGCGAAGCACAGACTTCTCAGTCTAAGGCCTGATCAAAAACGGTAACACGCCGTAACTTGCATGTTCGTTACAGTTTTCTTAGACTGACGAACATGCAATCTCACAATTTTTCAAAATAACATAAATGGATGTATACCATGACATTTAAGCCTTTGGCACTTGCCTGCTTCGCAGCGCTGGCATTGACCGCATGTTCAACTCCATCTTCAAAGCAAGACACACCTAAAAATGCAATGGTGTTCGCTGAGCCGGAACTGACCCCACCCTTTTATGCATTAAATCCATTCAATTATAACGAACCACCTCCATTTGAAGTGCACTTACAGAAAGCTGCTGCTGCGCCTGTCACCAAAATGGTGGTGAACCGTGCTGATAACCCATCAGAAAAAATTACCCTTGATGTGAATCGTCTGATCATTCCAACAGTAAACAGCAATACGCGTTCTATGCGTTATGCGACTTTAGCTGGGCCGAATGAAATTGATATCACTGAGATTGATGATTTCTTGCAATTAGTTGAAGGTAAGGCACGACACTATCCACCACGTTTCAGCGACCGTCAGGAACGTAGAGGCTTTGAACTGAAACTGAAACGTGTCACTCAGGAACTCGATACTTTAGCTGCCAACAATAATGCCTCTTTCGATATTTTAATGCGTGCATTTAAAGCCAGCGTTATGGCGCGTAACCTGGACCTAGGTTCAGTCTATACTACTAAATCATTGGCTTATGCACAGCGTATTCTGAAATTGAACCAGGATGATGCTGAAGCCAACTTCTGGTTCGGTTTTGGTCTGTCTGAGGGTGGCGGTCAGCGTGAAGCAATTCCATATCTGGAAAAAGCTATGAAAGCTGGTGTTCAGGAAGCCTACTTATCTGCGGCAAACAACTACATTGCCATGGAAATAAAAAGAATGCAGTTCAGGTGCTGAAAAATTACAAGGTGAAATACCCACAAGAAGCACAAGTAGCAGACCAGCTGATTCAGGAAATTGAAAAGCAAGGTCGCTGGAATGTATGGCAAGTGCTGACACCCAAAAATTAAAGTGAAAATGGTCGTGATCTGAGTTACAAAATAGACTGCTTCGGCAGTCTTTTTTCTGATAAAAATAAGTAAAATACAAAACATTATTTCAATATTTAACTGAGCATTCAGATTTCATATGCACTATAAAATGAATAAAGCATTCGTCCTCTGTTCACTCTTATTCACCACAGTTCTGACCGGCTGTCAGGTGGTCAGTGTGAAAGAACAAGCCTTCAATGTCACCATCAGTAATGAACGTGACAGCATTTTAACCAGAGATAAACTGAGTGAAGCCAGCCTGGATGTTCTGTCCATGACTGGGCGTGAAGCACGCATCTGTACTGAACAACCCCAGGAATGCGTAGAGGCGCTCAAGGAGATCCCGCAGATTCTGGACGAACAGCTTCTGTCTACTGCCAGTGAGTTATATCTGGCCAAATCGCTGCAATTGGGTAAAGGTTCAGAATGCAAAAGCAGCGTTCTGACCAAGACCCAATCTGAAGAAAAAAAGCAGCTACAAAAACAGAATATCCAGAAATGCCAAGATCAGCAGCTGGCGATGCTGGACCAAAGTATTCGTTATAGCTATGCCTATCTGTTCAAAACCCAGCGTGCTCCACAAGATCGTATCTTTGACAACCGTCAGGTACAGATTCGTGACTTTTATAACCTGGCGATCTCGCATTTGATCCATGTTTATTCCGAGCGTCATCAGGCCAAAGAAGGCAGCCGCAAGATTCAGGTCGGCAACAGCATTTACACAGTAGATTTTGAAAACTATCCTGAAATCAAAGACCAGCCTTTTGAGAAGCTCATGTCGACCTATAACATGAATTTCTCTGGTCTACGTTCAATTACCCGTCGAGACGGTTTTGGTTCGGAATTTGTAGTGGTCCTTCCCGAAGAAAAACGTATCACACCAAATAAAAAATATATTGTCGATCCACTGAATTTCAAATATGCAGAAGGCAGCAATCCGAATATTCATTCGGCGCGTTATCTGGCCACTACTATTACCGCAGTTCCTAAATCTGCGACCAGTATTGATCAGATTATTAACGGTCCGGAATTCCAGCTCAAACTGCATGATCCTTACAAACATGAAAAAGTAACTGTTGCAGGTAAACAATATGCGCTGGCTGCAAATTTCTCGGCACCCTATGGCCTATGGCTGGCTGAAAATAACTTAGGACGTGCTGCCTATCTGGTGCTGATTGACCGGGATGACAACCTGATCATGCCGCATCTTTATATGCTTGAACCCTACAATCCGAAGAAAAAAGTGATTGTCCTGATCCATGGCCTAGCCAGTAGTCCTGAAGCCTGGATTCGTCTGACCAACGACATTATGGGTGATCCGGTATTAAGGGAAAATTTCCAGGTCTGGCAGGTATTTTATTCTACCAATATGCCGATTCTGGAAAGCCGTTTTCAAATTAATGCCCTGGTTCAGCAAGGCTTTGCCCGGGTTGCGAACAATGCACCAGCCAAAAAAGATGCGGTACTGGTCGGACATAGTATGGGAGGCGTGATTGCCCGTTTAATGGTCAGTCAGGCTGATATTACTCAAGATGCATTCAAGCTGGTACAAAATACCCGCATTGCACAATTTAAGGATAACCCGCTCTTTAAAGCACGCCTGCAAATGCAACCTATTCCGAATTTCACCCGGGCCATTTTCTTAGCGACACCGCATCGTGGGACGGAATATGCCGATCGCTGGCATACTAAACTGGCCCGTAAAATTATCCGCATACCAGGCGCATTTTTGGGTGCCTTTGCCGATACCTTACAAGCCGAAATCGGATTAAAGGACTTTGTCAAAGAACTGGGACATGACCTGATTCAGAATGGTCCAAGCGATCTGAGTGAAAATTCGAAATTTACTGCATTAACTAAGGATATTCAGCCTTCTAAAAATATCAAATTTCATTCTATTATCGGCAATACCGTAGATACGCAAGATACCAAGCTCATGAGCGATGATATCGTTTCATACGAAAGTGCTTACTTGGAAGGTGCTGTATCTAGCAAAGTCATTAAGGGTGGCCACTCGATTCAGGAAACGCCTGAAGCTGTACTCGAGTTACGTCGTATCTTGAGGTTGCACCTGACTGAACTCGGTTTATATCAGCCGCAAAAAGTACTGAAATAAGTATAAAAAACCGAAGTTAAAACTCGGTTTTTTATTTTCTCTCTTGCGAAATAGCTATAAATCTAAAGTTACTTAATTTAAGAGCATGTAAATTGATAAGCACTTCTAAGAGATGATAAAGATAGTTAGGTAATCAAATTACTTTTTTATGATTTATATGAAATATAATTTTTTTATATATAAAAGGATATTTCTTGAGCAGGATACTTTATCTGTGCTATCAATAGTTTAACCATTCGATACAATCTACAGCATCAGTAGTTAAACGACTTTATTTGCTTAGTAATGGTACCTTATGAAATTAGCTGGCTCTAAACAGATTAGCCATGAAAAAGTAAATGAGCTGATTGCACATGGACTGAACTATGTGTATTTCAGAAAAGAACTCGAGCCAATCTATCGCCAGCAATACCGTGACGAAGCTGCTTATGAATTTCGTTTTCGGGGCAGCATTATTCTGGTTCTGTATTTTGTGCTCAGTTACGGAATTTTTCAGACCATTTCAATCGATGAAAAACTAATTCATTGGCTTTCTCTGTATGCCTGGGTTGGGGTAATTACCATCGCAGTTTGGTTAATGTCGTTTAGCAAGCCGTTTAATCGTTTTTTTGACCTGTATACCACGTTAGGTGCGACCAGTGCGGTCGCGATTTCTTTTGTGATTATTCCCGTGATTGGCCAGGATATTGATAATGTGACGCCCTGCTGCACGTGGCCATGATGTATGTAGTCGTCATTAACTATAGCTTTGTCGGTATGCGCTTTTATTCAGCACTCATTGCGGGTTGGGGCGGTGGACTGATTGGTTATCTGGTCACGGTTTCTCTCAACTACGATATTGACTGGACCTTCTTACATCGTACCTATACGTTTAGCAGTCTCCTTGGGATGATTATTGCCTATGCGATTGACCGTCAGCATCGTGAGAACTATTTGCAAAATTGTATTATCGAACTGCATAAAGAGGAACTGACCCAACAGGCACAAGAACTGGAACGGCTGACCCAACTTGATGCGCTCACTGGCCTGGCCAATCGACGTTATCTGACAGAATATCTGGACACACAATGGCGCCACGCACTACGACATCAAGCGCCTTTGAGTATTATGATGGTGGATATCGATTATTTTAAAAACTATAACGACCATTTTGGACACATTGCCGGTGATGCATGTCTACAATTGGTAGCCCAACAGTTACAAGGCATTTCTTCCCGCAGTATGGAACTGGCAGCACGTTATGGTGGAGAAGAATTTTTACTGGTTTATCCTTATATCGATGAATTAGAAATACAGAAAATTGCCCAGGAGCTGATCCAACGCATCAATGCTTTGCAGCTGTTTCATCCTGCCAGTCAGGTCTCGGGTCATGTCACGGTGAGTATTGGCTGTGCCAGTATCAAGCCTCAAGAAAATGATCGCCTGGCTGATTTTATTGCTCAAGCTGATGAGGCGCTATATGCTGCAAAAGCAGAGGGTCGTAATCGTTTTAAGATCGCTCCTCGTCAGTCTAAAAACAATATATATATGATTTAGACCTGACTCCGATCCATATTTTTCGTGTTTAAAACCGGCAATCTTTCATCAGACTCGACAGAAGTCATCGAATCCATTTCTTTCTAAAAATTAATTTTGCTAGACTTAGCTCAATACACATTTTGCATGACTGTTTTGATGGTTTCTGCTTTGGTAAATGAATAGCGACTATATTGCCTTCAGCTCATCAGCCTTAACCAGTCTGCCCATTATTTTTTAAAGGATTTCTTCTTAATGACCAGTTCAGAACTCATGGCTGATCTTTCCACCCTAACACCTATGATGCAGCAATATATGTCTGTGAAGATGCAGCATCCGCATTCATTGATGTTCTATCGCATGGGTGATTTCTACGAACTGTTCTTTGAAGATGCCCATAAAGCAGCCAAAATTCTTGGCATTACCCTAACCCATCGCGGTAAGGCCAATGGTCAGCCGATTCCAATGGCAGGTGTGCCTTTCCATGCGGCAGAAGGATATTTGGCCCGTCTGGTAAAAAAAGGCGAAACGGTAGTAATCTGCGAGCAGATTGGAGAGGTCACAGGTAAAGGTCCGGTTGAACGTGGTGTGGTTCGGATTATTACTCCGGGCACATTAACCGATGATGCCCTGCTTGGTGCACATCAAACTTCTAATCTGGTTGCACTATGCATTCAGCAAAATAAAATTGGTATCGCTCTACTGGATTTAAGCGCCGGTATCTTCAAAGTTCAACAAATTGATTATGACCTGAACCAACTGGCAATTGAACTGGCACGTCTGATGCCAAGCGAAATTGTCGTGGACGAAAATCTGCAAGAGCAGGATCTGGTTGAACATTTGAAACACCAACTGGATGTGCCGGTCAGCAAACGCCCAAATGTCGACTTTAACCTGAACAATGCCCAAAAGACTTTATGTGACCAGTTTGCTGTAAGTACACTGGCAGGTTTTGGGATTGATCATCTGCCACTCGCCAAAGCCGCAGCGGCTGCATTGATTCACTATGCCAAAGAAACCCAGAAAACTGCACTGCCGCATATTCGTAGCATTCAGCTAGAACAAAGTTCAGACTTTATTGCGCTAGATCCGGTTACTCGTCGCAATTTAGAGCTGATTGAACCCTTATTTGAACATGGTACTTCGCTATTCCAGTTAATCAATGATTGTCAGACAGCAATGGGTGGCCGCCTGCTGAGTCGCACCCTGATGCAGCCTTTACGCGATACTGCCATTCTGGATGAACGTCTGGATGCTACTCAGGTATTATTAGACGGCTTTCATGAATCGCCAATACGTCTGGTCTTAAAAGAAATCAGTGATATTGAACGTGTATTAAGCCGTATTGCATTGGGCAGTGCACGTCCACGGGATCTGGTTCAGCTGCGTCAGGCCTGTGCTCAGATCCCGTTCCTGCGTCATGCACTACAACCGATGGTCAGCCAGCAGCAGTCCAAATTACTCATTCAACTGAATGAAGAACTTGGTGATTTCCATGGTCTGCATGAACGTTTGATGTCAGCCATTGTGGAAAATCCACCAGTTCTGTTACGTGATGGGAATGTTATTGCCGAAGGTTTCGATGCAGAACTGGATGAGTTACGCAAAATTCGCGATCATGCCGGGCAATTCCTGATTGATCTGGAAATCAAGGAACGTGAGCAGAGTGGCATTCCAACCCTGAAAATCGGCTATAACCGTGTCAGTGGCTACTATATTGAATTGACCCGTGCACAGGCTGAACAGGCACCAGAACATTATATTCGTCGCCAGACCTTAAAAAATGCTGAACGTTACATTACGCCAGAGCTGAAAGCCTTTGAAGATAAAGTCCTTTCCAGCGAATCCCGTGCACTGGCACGTGAAAAATTGCTCTTTGAAATGCTGCTGGATGAATTGCGTAAGGACATTGGCAACCTGCAAATGATGAGCAGTGCCATCGCACAGATCGACCTGCTGTGTAACTTTGCGCATCAGGCACGCCTACGCAACTGGTCACGCCCGAAATATAGTCCGGAAATTGGCTTGAAAATCCAGGCAGGCCGTCATCCTGTTGTGGAAGCTTTAAGCAAAACTGCCTTCACTCCAAATGATACACAACTCGATTATCAGCACCGGATGGCCATTATCACCGGTCCAAACATGGGCGGTAAATCTACCTTTATGCGTCAGACTGCACTGATTGCCCTGCTGGCCTATTGTGGTAGCTATGTTCCGGCGCAGGCTGTAACCTTGGGGCCAATTGACCGCATTTTTACTCGGATCGGTTCGGCAGATGACCTGTCTACAGGTAAATCCACCTTCATGGTAGAAATGACCGAAACTTCACAGATTCTGCATCATGCGACTAGTCAATCACTCGTGCTGATGGATGAAGTCGGTCGTGGTACCAGCACTTATGATGGTCTGTCCCTAGCTTGGGCATGCGTACTTGATCTCACCCGACGTATTCAATGTTTATGTCTGTTTGCTACGCATTATTTTGAGTTAACTGAACTGGCCAGCGAATCAGGTATTGATAACTATCATGTGACTGCCCGTGAAGTGAATGGTAACCTGATTTTGCTGCATAAAGTGCAACAAGGTCCAGCCAGCCAGAGTCATGGCCTACAGGTCGCCAAACTTGCCGGTATTCCAGCAAGCGTAATCCGGGAAGCACAAAACCGACTGCGTATTCTGGAAAAGCAGCATCACACCAAGCCTCAAAGTCCACAACCTGATCTGTTTGCGATTGAACAGGTCGAAACAGTCGTTGAGCGGATTATTGAGGTGGAAAAACCATCAGCTGCACTTGAACTGCTGGAAGACATTGATGTCGACAGCCTCAGTCCGCGTGAAGCCTTACAGCAGCTTTATGCACTGAAAGATCTACTGAAACTACCAGGCTAAACTCTTCAACCGCTTCATTCAGTATGAGGCGGTTTTGTTTTAGGTAGCTATAATCTCTGAATTTGATATCTGTATCGGTTTTTTTGCAAAAATAACAGCCCTATATATAACAAATATCAATAAAAGGAATTGTTAGTTGCTGCGGTTTTTGCCTAAAATACACATTAGTTATTAGAACCATATTTTTTAGGTAGCTGTCGCCATGACCTTCGTTGTCACTGAAAATTGTATTAAATGTAAATATCAAGACTGTGTTGAAGTTTGCCCTGTAGATTGTTTCTATGAAGGTCCGAACTTCCTTGTAATTAACCCGGACGAATGTATCGACTGCGCGTTATGTGAACCAGAATGTCCTGCAAATGCAATTTTCTCTGAAGATGAGTTACCTGAGGGTCAGGAGGTATTCATCGAATTGAATGCTGAGCTGTCTCAAAAATGGCCGAATATCACCCAAATTGGTGATCAGCCAGCTGACCGTGAAGAATGGAACGGTAAGGCAGATAAACTGCAATATCTTGAAAAGTAATTTTCAAACCTCCAAAAAAGATCAGCATAGTCTGGTCTTTTTTTGTACCTGATGCACACATTTCATTGCAATTTATCCTGAATTCCTTCGCAAAAGTGGACTAAAATAGCGCTATTTTATAAATACCTGATTTCTAATAATGAAGCATTTTTACAAGGGATTATTGGGTCTCAGCATGATCCCTTTTGTCATGGTGGGCTGTACCACTGCGACAAAGAAACCAATGACCTTGCCAGATGGAAAACGGATTTACATTCCTCAGGAACAGGTTAAGGTTGACCGTAAGGTGCTGCCTAAGAGTATTCCTTTTGCCTATACCAACTGGGCAGCCGTAGCAAATAACCTCTCTCGTGTACGCGAGTATGAAGTATTTTTAGAACGTAATTCGGTAGGCAATATCATTCCAAGTTTTGAATTGATGCGTACTGCACGTGACTGGTCGCGTTGTGGTGGACCGCAGTATATGGTGCCAAGCCGTGAGCTGTGGAGCAATCAGTTGCCAACGTTACGTGTATTTAAATATCTGGTTGCAGCCAATGTCCTCAATGATTTCGAAGTAACCTCAGTTTATCGTGATCTGCCACTCAATAAATGTGCTGGTGGTGCTAACTCTTCACGTCACTTGTATAACTCTGCGATTGATTTCCGTATTGGCCCGGAATTTCCGCAGCCTGAAGATTATGCCTATATTGAGAATACCAAGTTCAAACTTTGCCAGTTCTGGATACAGCATGGTCAAAGCCTGAATATGGGCTTAGGTCTATATGCTTCAGGTCAGATCCATATTGATACCCAAGGTTACCGCACCTGGGGCCCGGATTTAAGCCGTAGATCTTCAATGTGTAATTACTAAGTCATTCCACCTACAATACAGAATCTGTAAATCGTTCTGTATTGTTCATTTTCAAAGCAAATATAAAACAATAAATTGCGCTCCACTGCGAAAGGTTTAAAATGCCTGCATCGCAACAAAGGTGCTCAAGCTATGCAACAAATGTGGACAGATCTCGACAATTATATTGATTCACATTTAATCCCAGATGATCCTATTCTGAAACAGACTCTTGAAAATACAGCTGCGCATGGATTTCCTGATCATCTGGCGGTAGCTGCCAATCAGGGCATGCTGTTACAGATGCTGATTCAGATGAATGGCTGCAAGCGTGTACTTGAACTCGGAACTTTTGCTGCATATAGCACCATGTGGCTGGCACGTGCCCTGCCTGAAGATGGTTATATCCTGACTATTGAAGGTCGTGATACGCATGCCGCGATGGGTCAGGAAAATATCGAGCGTGCCAACCTCAAACAGACAGTCGAACTTAAATGTGGCCGTGCCGCAGATATTCTAAAAGCCCTACCAGAAGATACAGAACCGTTCGATTTTATCTTTATTGATGCGGATAAACAGAGCTATCCTGAATATCTGGAGCTCAGCCTGAAACTATCTCGTTCAGGTACAGTAATCTTTTTAGACAATGTTATTCGTGCTGGGGCAATTATTGATTTGGACAATAATAAGCCAAGTATTGAAGGTATTCGCAGCATGTTTGAAGCAATGCAGAATCACCCGCGCCTACTTTCCAGTACCGCTCTACAGACCGTGGGCAGCAAAGGTCATGACGGTTTTGCACTGGCTATTGTCAAATAACAGTCTGAGAGCAAAAAACACCCAATAAAGTATTTTAAATATATAACAATAACTTATGGAATGTAACCACAGAGTTATCCACAATATATGAGGATAACTCTGATTATTTTTAAATCAAACTGTAACAATTTCCAACTTCAAGCTTTTTAATTTCGTGGAATTGTTATTTTAACTTTATAACGCTTTTTCCAATATTTTCCTTTACTTGGCAACCAGAAGCGGTACTTTGGAATTGCGGAAGATGGTGGTCGCGATACTACCCAGGAAAAACTGGTGGATTTTGCTGTGACTGAATGCACCCAGCACAATCAGCTGAATTCCCTGCTCCTGCTGATAAGACAGAATGTTCTCTGCCACATCACCATAGCGGTATTCAGGAACAACATCCAGTCCAGCTTCTTTCAGATAATTTAACGGTTCATTCAGGATTTCAGCATGATCTCCGACATACAGCAAATGACACTGTAGCAGTTTCAGTAAATCACTTTCTGCAATACGTTTCATCATCTGGATACAGGTTGGTGAATATTCATAGGCAAAGATAAAGCGTGTTGGCGGTTTAAAGTTTTCACCCACTGTCATTACCGTACAATTGGCACCACGGATAAAGTTTTCCACATTGGTGCCCATCGGCTTGTTTTTCTCAGCCGAGCGCTCACCCAAACGTCCAATGACGACAATATCATCAGGTCTGAGTAACTGAAAACTTTGTTCCAGGAAATCCCCTTTTTCCTGAATATGGATGGTGTTGATATTGTGTTTTTCTTTGATCTGGTCAGAAATATGCCGCAGCAGATTATTGCTATAGTCTAAAGCCAGTTCACTCTGTTTCTGTTCAAGTTCAGCCAGTTCTTTTAATAGCATGGCATTGCTTTCAAAACCAATCACACCACTAATTTCCCCCAAATGATAACTTGCAGGGTAATAATCCAAAACTTGCAATAACACCAGTTCGCGATGGGTCTGCTTGGCAATCCATGCAGCCGCTTCTGCGAGGGCATTAATGCATGGAGAAGAATCAATGCAGGCAATGACACGTTTCATGTTTAGCCTCTCTCATTATAATAAAAGTTCTTAGATATTTTTAAGTTAGCATAGCCTTCGGCAAATGTGCAGCGAATTCTGTAGCACAGGATTTGAATTATGTTATTTTTTATGTGACGTTCTAGTGGCTTATACATTTTTGAACTACCAGAACCATCCTTGTATCGTCTGAAACTCTAATCACGTATTAATCCCGGTAGCGAATCAGTTTGGCCGGGTTACCTGCAACGATCATGCGTTCATCCAAATCTTTGGTCACCATACTGTTCATACCAACAATGGCCTGATCCGCAATTTTCACTCCGTCTTTAATGCCGACATGAGCACCCAGCCAGACATCACGGCCAATTTCAATCCCTTTGGAACGCACCGGCTGTTTATAAATGGGCTGTTCCAGCTCCATCCCATGATCAAAAGCGTACAGGTGACAATAGGCCGCCATACGCACCTGATCATGTAACTTAATTCCTACCCGTCCACCATCCAGAATACAGTGGTGATTAATCGCGACTTCATTGCCAATTTCTAGTGGCCCATGCAAGGTACAGTCCGCTGCGATAAAGCTATGATCACCAATCACGATTTTTCGGCCCGGTTCAGCGAAGATATGGGCCAGTGGTGAAATAAAGCAGTTCTCACCAATCTCGACTGTTTCCATTTCACGCAGATAGTCCTGATATTCGCGCTGCCACTGTTCTGCCCAGCCCCGGTTTTTAGGCTTGAGTGACCAGTATAGCCACGGCATATAATTCAGACGATGCTTATGCTGCTCGCGGTATTTCAGTAGAGGATCCTGCTGCTCAGTCATCTTGGGGCTCATCTATAATTTTTAAGGCTTCACGTCCGCGGCTGATATCCTGAATCTTCAAAGCAAATGGCTCAATCTGATGTTTCTGCATTTGCGCAATAACCTCGACGCCTTCTGCGGTATAATCTTCCTGATAGTCAATCTGTTGCTGATTCAGCTCATACTGAAAAATAGCCCATTCACTAAAATTACAGCGAAAGAATACCTTTTTCTTTTCAATCAGTTCAATCTTTTCAGCTAAGATTAGGCATTGTCCCGCACAGCCCCCATAAGCACGAACTAAACCACCCGTACCTAGCTTGATTCCTCCATACCAGCGATTCACCAGCACCAATACATTGGTCAGCTCATTGCCTTCAATGGTCGCTAAAATCGGTCGACCTGCGGTGCCAGAAGGCTCGCCATCATCATTAAAACGCACATTATGTCCAATTTTCCATGCCCAGCACTGATGCGTCGTGGTGGTATCACGATAAGCTTCCAGAAAATCCTTTATCTCCTGTTCGGATTCTACCGGCGTGGCAAAGGCCTGAAAGCGGCTTTTCTTGATCTCTTCTTCAAAACTGACAAGGCTGGCAATGGTAAAAGACATTGGATTCAAACAATAACATTACTGTCTTGCAGTATAACGTGTTTGCTAACACAAACAAAAAAGCCCCTATACATAGAGGCTTGATTTTGTACAACTACTATGAAGGATTAGCGTTCGCGTAATGCTTCTTTGGCCTTGTTAAACGGTTTAACCAGATAATCCAGTACGGTTTTTTCACCCGTACGGATATCCACGGTTGCTACCATGCCCGGGGTGATATTAAATTCCTGTCCGGCTTTATTGGTCAGTTTGTCATTTTCGGTACGGATATAAACGCGGTAGTAAAACTGATCCTGCTTGACTTCATCACGTAGAGTATCTGGGGAAATCACGGTGACCTTACCTTTCAGGCCGCCATAAATCGAATAATCATAAGCGGTAATTTTGACCAGAGCTTCCTGATCCGGACGGATAAAGGCAATATCACGTGGTGAAATACGTGCCTCGACCAGCAATTTTTCATCCAGCGGTACAATCGTCATCAACTTGCCGTTTTGTGGAATAACGCCTCCCAAGGTCATGACATCAATTTCTTTCACTACACCACGTACTGGCGATTTGAAAATAGTCCGGTTCAACGTATCGGATTTACCACGTACCACCTGTTGCTGAGTTTCCACATCAGTATTGGCTTTGGCAAGCTCTTCACGCGCTTTCACAAAATACTGGTTCCGCACATCATTCATCTGGTTTTGCAGGTCATTGGCTTCACGCTTTAAACGCAGAACTTCCACTTCGCTTGCAGCACCTTTTGCAACTAATGGTTCAGTCATCGCCAGTTCTTGCTGTACCAGTACCAATGCCTGCTGTAACCCTGCTAAAGATTGTTCCAGATTAGCACGACGCGATTTATATAATGCAGTTTCCTCTGCCACCAGTTTTGGCTCTTTGAGTACCTCTGGCGGGAAGGACAACGGCGCACCGGTGACTTCAGCACGTAAGCGTGCCGCAGTTGCACGCGAAGAAATTAACAGAGAAGCCGATTCACCCACATTGGATTCAAAACGGGTGGGATCCAGCTGCGCCAATACCTGCCCCTGCTCGACAATTTCACCTTCTTTGACGTTCAGCTTGGTGAGGATACCACCTTCCAGAGACTGAATAACCTGTTCCTTGGAAGAGGGAATCACTTTACCGGTGCCTGTCGAAACTTCTTCCAGCTTGAACAACCATGCCCATGTCAGCAGAATCAGTAAGCCTATGCCAATGATCCAGATAATTACACTTGATTTTGGCAAAGGTGGTTCCTGAAAGCTGACTTTGGTTGAACGCTTGATTTCCTGTTTTGCACTCATGCGCTTGCTCCCGTAACACGCTTCGCTCCACCTTGTGATTGATTCAGGATCTGGTCCCGCGGACCATCCATCACAATCTTGCCGTCATTTACGACAATGATGCGATCTACCAATTCAAGTACCGCACGACGATGGGTAGCCACCACCATGGTTCGGCCAATCAGATAAGTTTTTAAATTATCAATCAGCTGTTTCTCAGAAACATCATCAATGGCAGCAGTGGGTTCATCCAGCAATAAAATTCGTGGTTGGCGAATCAGTAAACGAGAAAGTAACAAGGCTTGACGCTGACCACCAGAGAAGCCCACACCACCTTCGAGAATGATATGGTCCAGGCCTTCTTTCTTTTCCTGAACAAAGCCCAATGCACCTGTGAGTTGCAAAGCTTCCAGAATCTGCTGATCCGTAGCGAGCGGTGCACCCAAAGTCAGGTTTTCACGGATACTGCCGTAAAAGAGTTGTGAATTCTGATTAAGTAAGCCCATATCACGGCGTACATCTGAAGGATCTATCAGGGTCAGATCAATCCCATCAAGTTTGACCTTGCCTTGTGCTGGAGTTTGCATACCCGACAACAGTTGTAAAAGAGTCGATTTACCAGCACCGTTACGGCCCAGAATTGCAATTTTTTCACCGGGCTTGATTTCGAGTTTTGGAATGACCAGACTCGGTTTGGGATCATCATCGCCATATTTGAACACCACGCCACTCAAGTCATAATGACCATCCAATACAGGACGGTGAATCAGATGTGAATAGTCCGGCTGATCCACCGATTTTTTCATCAACTCATCCAGACCGCCCTTGGCAACTTTGGCTTGCTGTAAACGGCCCAAGACACCGGTGATTTGTGAAATGGGTGCGAGCATCCGTGATGATAAAATCGAACAGGCAACTAAAGCACCCGTGGTCATCTCACCATCCATTACCGCAAATGCACCGACCAAGACCACAATTGCAAAGGTGAGTCCCTGAATTTTTTGGGTCCATGCTGTCATTAAGCCAACAATTTTACGTTGTTGCATACTGACATCAGCAGAGACTTCATTCATATGATTCCATTGGTTCTGGAAGCGGGTTTCAGCTCTTAACAGCTTGATATCTTCAATCCCTTGTACGGCTTCTACTAATAAAGCATTACGGATTGCAGATTCACGCATTCCTAACTGTGCCAACTTGGCCAGTTTTTTCTGCGCCAGAATTCCCGGAAGAATCATGAGTGGTACTACCAGTAGCATGACCCAGAACAGGTTGCCGCCAATAATCCAGAAGATTCCCAGGAACAGGAAGAAGAATGGTAAATCTGCAATTGCCGTCACGGTAGTGGAAGTGACCAATTCACGCACACCTTCGAGTTCACGAATCTGTGAAATAAAAGTACCTGTAGATTTTGAACGCTCTTTATTTTTAATGCGTAAGGCATGACCAAAAACCTGGTCAGAAATACGTAAATCAGCGCGCTTGCCGATAATATCAGACAGATAGATCCGGGAGACGCGTAAGGTAAATTCGAAGATTGCCGCAATCAATACACCGCCTGCCAGTACCCATAAGGTCGGGATAGACTGTGAAGGAATGACCCGGTCATACACGTTCATGGAAAAGACAATGGTAGCCAGTGCGAGGATGTTCGCGATTAAAGAAGCAAACATCACATCGATATAACGCTTCCAGTCATTCAGGACAATTGACCAGAACCAGTTCTTTTCGAAAGGCTTGATATATTCATCGACCCGGGCATCGGGTACTGAAGACTCAGGACGTAAGATATAAAGGCTTTTAGCACCCTGCTTCAGATGTTCCAGGTTAAAAACCTGAGACAACCCCTGATCGCCACTGAGCTGTACACTAGCTTTGCCTTCACTATCAATGCGCTCGATGACACCCACTTCGCCATTTTCAAATTCTACCAATATTGGCAATTTCCATGGACTGAGCAGACTGGCATCAAACTTGTTTTTACGTACATTTAAACCGATCTGACGCGTGACAACTTTGAGCAGCTCGTCAACATCATGATGCTGGTTCCAGTCGAGTTGTAAGCGGATTCTTTCCTCAGATGGCTCGATACGATAATGCTTGGCGATATTAAGTATCGCCTGAAGCCACGGCTGATAATTTATTGTATTACTCATGGCTGTACTTCAAACCCCTGAATAGAAATACGGTTAAGGTCATAAAGATCGCGTGTACGACCAGTGACCTGAATGTACTGAACAATAGCGGTATAAATATCGTAACGCGCAGTTTCGATTTCTTGGGCTGCGCTGTGAATTGCCTGCTCTGCATTAAGCAGATCGACTACGGTTCGAGTACCGAGTTTATATTGTTCCTGATACAGCTCTCTGGTGCGCACAGTGGTTGCACGGCGCTGTGCCAGAATGTCCATTTGTCGCTGTTTATTTTCAATCTGTTCGCGAATCAAGCGGACCTGATCGACTACATCCAGATAGGCAGTATTGACCTGAGCACGTGCTGCTTCTTCAGCAAAACTGGCTGCACGGGTCTGTGATCTGGTCGCCCCACCTTGATAGAAATTACTGGTGGCTTCAATCATCACAGAGTTATAAAAGCCATCATCTTCATTATTATTCGGATTGCGACCATTAATGGCCTGACTCATACTCCCTTTGATATTAATGGTAGGATAAGTATTTAACCTGGCTTGCTCTTTTTGCGAACGTGCAACTTCCACGCCAGCATGTGCCAACATCAACGTTGGAATACTGGTAAATTCAGGCTCCTGGTAAAGTCCGGCCTGTTGAATCAGACTATCCGGAATTTCCCACTCTACATTGGATATATCAAAGCCGAGTAAAGTACGCAGTTTTTGTTGATATTGACGTAACTGGGTTTGTTGCACAATCAGGTTATTCTCTGCAGCTTCCAGATTGGATTGGGCCTGAATCGGATCGGCCTGACTGCTGATCCCGGCTTTGGCTCGCAGATTGGCAATTTCCGCAATTCGTGCAATCCCTTGTTTCTGCTGCTCGGCAATCTTGGTGATTTCTTGATAGCGCTTGATATTGACAATGGCATCTGCCACTTCAAGTGCAATCTGATCCAGGCTAACTAAAACCCGTGCCTGCGCTTCGGCAAGCTTGGCTTCTTCAGTGGTTACGCTGGATTTTACTTGCCAAAATCATATAGCATTTGGGTCGCATTCAGGGAAACTACCTGACGACCGCGCTCACCCTTGGTTAAATCTGCTGTTCCAAATCCACCCGAAATCTGTGGATAGTATTGTGCCTTTGCGACATCAATATTGGCAGCCTGAGAGGACAGCGAAGATATACTTTGTGAAATCTCGGGACGACGCTGAACTGCTGTAAGTACAGCATCCTTGAGATCAATGCGTCTGGGAATGCCCATCGCTGGAATATTATTCTGGGAACGAGTACCATTCTGAAAACCGCCTACTTGGGGCAACTCCTGAACACGTGAGGTATCCAGCTGATAATTACTCAAATCCCGCAGAGCAACCGTATGTGAGGATTTCACAGGTTCAGGGGAGAATAGTTTACTGACCCCTTGTTTGAATCCCTGAAAATATCCCTTTTCCGTATCTGCCGCATAAACCTGAGACATTTGCAAAGGCAATAAAAAGGCGATAAATACCCTTTTTTTTCCCTGTAAATTACCCCGAAGTTTATTAATTTTTTTGCTTGCAATAGCATGATTATTGGTGTCGTTTTTAAACTAACTATATACCAAACATATTTTAAAATTGATGATACTAAAATATTTTCGACGAAAAAATCCCACACAACAACGCTAAAGTTGACTGTGTGGGCTTGATTAAGGTAATAAAGCCGAATTACACGGTAAAGTCATCACCCAGATACACTTTTCTAACAGTTTCATTATTCAGGATTTCTTGTGGTGTACCTTCTGCAATCACTGCACCTTCACTGACAATATACGCATGCTCACAGATTGCCAAAGTTTCACGCACATTATGATCAGTAATTAATACCCCAATACCACGATCTTTCAAGGTTGTGATAATGTCTTTAATATCTCCGACAGAAATCGGATCGACCCCGGCAAAGGGTTCATCAAGTAGCATGAATTTTGGATCAGCTGCCAGCGCACGGGCAATTTCCGCACGACGACGCTCACCACCAGAGACACTCATGCCCAGAGAATCTTTGATATGGGTAATCTTAAAGTCTGCCAGCAATTCTGCCAGGCGCTGCTGACGCTGGGCTTTGGTCAATTCCTTACGGGTTTCAAGAATCGCCATGATATTTTCAGCAATGGTAAGCTTCCGGAAAATAGAAGCTTCCTGCGGCAGATAACCAACCCCTTTACGGGCACGTTCATGCATGGCCAAATCTGAGAGATCCAGATCATCCAGATATATTTCACCTTTATCCATACGCACCAGACCAACCACCATATAGAAACTGGTGGTCTTACCTGCACCATTCGGTCCAAGCAAACCAACGATCTGACCACTTTTCATGCTGAAGGATACATCCTTCACCACCCAACGTTTACTATAGTTTTTCGCCAGATGTTTAATGGTTAAAGTTTGAACCTTTGATTCAGCCATTAGTCACGTGCTCCCGGGAAGGATTTAGAACTGGATGGTGGAATCACAATCTGTACACGACCTGAAGAGGAACCAGTTTTATTTGGCGTACCGACAGCTTCAATATCACCCTTATTCATGCTGTATCGAAGCGTATTACCACGGATACTGGCCCCATCCTGTTCCAGGAAGGCATTACCTGTCAGGGTAATAATACCGGTATCAGCATTGTAGACAATCTTCTGTGCCTGACCTTTCGCAATTCCTTTAGCAGCATCAATCTGTTGCTGGAAACGTGCAGGACTGCCATTTGCTGTAATCGTGCTGATTTGCTTCTTGCTATTCAGGTTCGCCACAATTGAGTTTGCCTGAAGTTTCATGGTCCCTTGCTCAATAATGACATTACCGGTATAAGTTGTGATACCGGTACGCTCATTAAAAGTTGCACGGTCAGCTACCAGTGAAATAGGCTGCTGGCGGTCTGAAGGAATTGCCAATGCTGCGAGTGAAGTAAACCCGAGCACAGCAGCAAGCGCAGTACGCTTCAGGAAAGTAGTCGTCATTTTAGGTTTAAGAATTTGGTTCATACTTTCCTCGAATATTAAAAAATTCGTATTGCCCGTCATTTAGATTTGCCTTCAAGCCCTGACTGATAAACTCAGCTTGTGGAGTCGTTACTTCTACAGCTTTATCCGTTTCAATTTCTCGTGTTTTAGGGAAACCTGTTAACTCTTCTGTCTTGAACTGAAGCTGACCATCTTGCAGAATCTTGGTTGCTACCACCTGCTGAGAAAGGATCACTTTAGTATTATCCTCGTACCCATTCACAAGTTTGGCATAAAAAGTAGAATCTACTTTGCCATCCTTGTACATAGAAGCATTCATATTTTCCAGCTTCGAGGTTTTTTTCTGCATATCCTGCTCGAGTCGATCGACTTGAGCACGAACAGCCAGCTCACCTTTTTCATCGGTCTGCGTCAAATTAATATTTTCAGCCGTGGATTTCATACTGCGTGCAGCATCTACCTGAAGCTTATTGCCACTTCCACTGAAATAATAATAACCACCACTTATGGCTGCGAGAATAATCGCGGTTACGTATAAAACTTTAGTATCCATAAGCAGTGTACTTAATCCAGAACGTATAGTTGATTAATATGGCGCACGAGTAAACTTTTCAAGTAATTCTTGGTAAACACCTTTAGACATTAAAAGCATGTCACAGATCTCGCGCACTGCACCACGACCACCCATCGCCTGAGTCACCAGATCGGCACGACGACGTACTTCGACATGACCATTTGGAACTGTCACTTTCATGCCAGCAATCGCAAAAGCTGAGAGGTCAGGCCAGTCATCGCCCATATACAGGCAATCTTCAGGATCGATATTCAACTGAGCGCAAGCTTCTTTGAGGGCAACGCCTTTGTCTTCACGTCCCTGATAGACTAGGTCTACCCCTAAATCAGACATACGTTTTTGTACAATATTACTTTGACGTCCAGTGATGATAATCACTTTAATTCCAGCCTGCTGAACCAGCTTCATACCCAGACCATCACGAATATCAAAGGATTTGATCTCATCTCCCGTATTGGTCAGCGTAACAAAACCGTCACTTAGAATCCCATCAACATCAAGCACCAGTGCTTCAATATGACGTGCCTGCTCTAATAATACATAAGATGCCATCTATTAATTTACCCCAGCCTGAATCAGGTCATGCATACTAATTACACCAATGACTTTATTGGCATCATCAACAACTACAAATTGATTAATTTTATGTTCATTCATACGTTCCAGCGCTGCTACAGCACGTGCTTCCTGAGAAATCGTCAAAGGATTTTTGGTCATCACTTCCTGGATCGGCAAATTGACATCAAAACCTTGCTGCTTATCGATCAATCGGCGCAAGTCACCATCCGTGAAAATACCCAGCAGAACATCATTTTGATCGACAATTGTGGTTAAACCTAGACGTTTATTTGAAATTTCGTATAAAACTTGATTCATCGGTGTATCTGGTGACACTTTTGGCAATTCCGAACCTGTATGCATGAGATGTTTTACATGCAGCAATAAGCGTTTACCCAAGGCACCCGCTGGATGTGAAAGGGCAAAATCGTCAGCAGTAAAACCACGTGCATCTAGCAGCGCTACAGCCAGAGCATCGCCTAACACCAGAGTCGCTGTAGTACTTGAAGTTGGTGCCAGACCCAGCGGACAAGCCTCTTGCAGATTACCCAAAGTTAAAGCGACATCGGCATTTTGTGGCATAGGGCCTTTGTCGTCACCACTAATGGTAATTAAAGGAATTTCCAGACGCTTGATCAGAGGCATCAGCATCATGATTTCATCACTCTTGCCTGAGTTTGAAATAGCAATCAGTACGTCACCCGGCACCAGCATGCCGAGATCTCCATGTCCCGCCTCACCTGGATGCATAAAGAATGAAGGCGTACCTGTAGAGGCAAAAGTCGCGGCCATTTTGCGGCCAATATGCCCGGATTTCCCCATCCCGGTAATCACCAGACGCCCCTTACACTGCAGGATAATTTCACATGCCTGACTAAAACGTTCATCGATTTGGGCAGCTAAAATCTGTAATGCATGTTCTTCGATACGCAGTGTTTCAAGTGCAACTTTCTGGAAGTCTATTTGATTTGGCATATTTGGTGGGTTCAAAGTAGGTTTACCTTAACTCTATACAGAGTTGACTCAGTCTAGCAAAAATAATTTTCGCAATTTTATCATATCTATGCAAATTACAGGTTTCAAAATGTATGGCTTTTCATAAAACTTAAACTGAATGTTTTGAAATTTGCCTGACTAAAAGCCCCTCATTATTCAAAATTTAATCATATAAAATCAGTTCTGATTTTCCTTTTTATTTTGCACAGACAATAAAAAACCCCAATCTTCCGATCAGGGTCTTTTGAATTTTGGAGCGGGAAACGAGACTCGAACTCGCGACCC
>NZ_AJXD01000040.1:0-22231 GCF_000264725.1 Acinetobacter sp. HA
AAACGTCATTGATGCTATTTCTTTTAAGCTCACGATAGATCGTACTAGGATGTCTTTTAATGAGTTCAGCAAATTTTCTGGCTGAAAAGCCTTCTTTTCTTGACTCAAGCATTAATGCAGTACGATCTTCAAAGTTAAGATGATGGTATGACAATTTTATATACTCCATAAACCCTTTAAATTAATTAGGTGGTTTATGTCGCACTTCAAGTTTTACTCTGCCCTCCATAAACCCTTTAAATTAATTAGGTGGTTTATGTCGCACTTCAAGTTTTACTCTGCCTAGTTTCCTTTCTTTGCGGCTGAAATGACGCGATCGCTTTCTTCTTTTTTCCATTTATGCCGACGTGCAGCACAAATAAATTTTGATAGCAAAATAAAAGGATTTTCACCGTATTGGATATATAGATTTCTTATGTATTTGGGGGGATTAAATTGATTCATAGTTACATTGCCTTAATGAAATTAAATCGCTGTACTAGGTTATTTGTGTGAAATGTATCACGATAAATGGCGTGTTATGATATTTATAGACTAAAGTTATAAGTATTAGATTTTATTTATATAAATATGAAAAATTATTATTTAGTCTATTCTGTTTAAAAATTTAAATAACCAGCTTAAATTATCTTTATATTTAATTATGTATCATGAATATTTAATTATAATTTCAACTTGAAAATACATTTATTATTTAAAGAATATTAATTTGAGAGTTTTTTTATAGTATTTAGATTTTCTAATACGGGTAATTTCTTGTCAAAGCCCACCATATAGCTATGCTGCGCTAAACTCAGCATTTCCTTATCTTCCTCACTATTCCCATAAGCATAAATCGTCTCGTAATCTACAAGATTGATTGCTTCTAAAATCCGTAATTTCTTTTGCAAACAGCTACAGTCGGGTGTTAGATATTTCCCTGTCAATTTTCCATTTTTGATTTCCACTTTGGAACAGAGCAGCTCAATACTTAGAGTATTAGCAATCATTTCCAGATATAGATCAATGGTTGCTGAAACCAGTATAACTTTATGTCCTAACTTTTGATGCATTTTCAGCTGCTCAAACAGGGCAGGGTCAAGATTCCCTAAAATCTTATTCGCGTATTGCAATGCTAAAGGGTAAATTATTTTTACATCAGCATCTTTAAACATGGCTAAATAAAGCTTTGGTCGCATGCGATGAGCAGGATAGAGTTTGAGATAATAAGCAGTAATCCACGGCAAAATTTTCAGACCACGCCAAATAATATGTCGTTTTTTCAGGACAGAAAAAATAAACCCTGTAAAGCTGTCATGTGGATACAGGGTGCCATCAAAGTCAAATAAGGCTAGAGCTTGAGGTTTTTGATTTTGCGCATGCATGTTTGGTAACGGCCATCTACACGGCTAGCAAACCAGTTGGTATTGTAATCACGACTCAATTTTGGTCCAGAAATCACCACTTCAGGCATGATGGCATAAAAAGGTTCTTTACCCGTTTGTTCCTGATATAGTTTCGCTACACCACGATAGGTCATGGTGTCTTCAAAATCCTTTTCCTTTTCCTTCTTCAGGTCAGAACGGATCTGACGCTCAGTAATAATGAAATTATGCTTGGCAAATACATTGATTAATTCACGTTCAGACTGACTTTTCTGAGAGCGGATACTGCCATCTTTGCTATATAGCAAGAGATCGCCATCCAGATCCAGTTCGGCTTCAGTCAGGTCATTGAGCATGCTCTGGAAGGCAGCATTACGACTGGAATACATGCCTGAATTATAGTCGGCAAAACGATAGATCGGTTTATCATAATCTGCCGGATACATCATCAGACGATGAATACCATAATACAGACCGCCATACTGACTATACAGATCGGTACGCAGTTCAGCGATATTGCCACCTTGACGCTTATGCTCCTTGGCATAGCTAATATGCACCTGCATCGAACCTAAAGTCGTAATCGGATTAAGCTTTTCGCCGATGTTTTGACCAAAGAGTTTGGCTGCACCCGTTAGGGCACTCACGTGATAATGTTTGGCCATATAGTCAAATATTTCACGATACAGTTCATCCAGTTCACGTTCAGTTTTAACCTTACGCATCTGGCTGAGATAGTTGTTATCCGGAGTGGGATGATTCTTCAGAACATCCTGGAAATATCCTGCAACTGTTCCACCGATACTTTCACCAAGTTTCTCGGTAAATTTTTCTTCCAGACGGCCTTGAACTTCTTTTACTGCTTTTTCGCCCAGACCAGCAACAGTTGGATTTGCGTGGAAATTAGATTCCTGATCCACCACTGCGACGATGGTACAGATATTCTGTTTAGTTTGGGGAATACCCAGTTGTTCGGTAATATCATAGATATCTTTAGCCCATGAATCACGATTGCTGACACGTGATGGAATCGCTTTAGGTATCTGGTCAGCTTCCATAGTTGGCTCATCAGAAGACCACCAGGAACCATTGCCACAGCCAGCAAGACTTAGGGATAAAGCAAGGACAGACCACGATTTAACAGTAAAAATTCGGTGAAGTGTGTTGTTCATGTTGTCTAAATCAGATTCCAGCAGATGAGCGATCAAGGCAGATGCAGTATACTATGCTCATCAACAAAGTGATGAATTTATATGTATATTGGTCCGTATCAACTATCAAATAATTTGATTGTTGCTCCCATGGCAGGCGTGACAGACCGTCCGTTCCGTACACTATGCAAATATTTTGGTGCAGGTCATGCTGTTAGTGAAATGATGACTTCAGACAAAACCCTGCGCATGAGTAAGAAAAGTTTGTACCGTGCTAATTTCGATGGCGAACTGGCGCCAATTTCTGCACAAATTGCCGGTTCAGATCCGCGTGATCTGGCAGAGGCGGCACGGTATCAGGTTGCGAACGGCGCACAAATTGTTGATATTAATATGGGTTGCCCAGCTAAAAAAGTCTGTAACAAGCTGGCTGGTTCGGCATTACTGCAAGATGAAGATCTGGTTGCACGTATTCTGGATGCCGTTGTTGCTGCAGTTGATGTCCCCGTGACTTTAAAAACCCGTCTGGGTTATTTAAATGGTCAGGAAAATATCATGCGTGTGGCCAAGCGGGCAGAAGAAGCCGGTATTGCGGCCTTGGCATTACATGGCCGTACCCGCGAAGATATGTATTTAAACACAGCGCGCTATTCACTGATTAAAGATGTCAAAGCGATGTTGAATATTCCCGTGATTGCGAACGGAGATATCGACAGTCCAGAAAAGGCCAAATATGTACTGGATTATACTGGTGCCGATGCGGTGATGATTGGACGTGCAGCGCAGGGACGTCCATGGATTTTTCGTGAAATCGCACATTATTTAAAGACTGGAGAACAGCTGGCTGCACCAAGTATTGCCGAAGTTAAAGAGGTCTTACTGGGTCACTTGGCTGAACTGTATGAATTTTACGGTGAATATTCTGGCTGCCGAATTTCCCGTAAACATATTGCCTGGTATACCAAAGGTCTGCGTTCCAGTAATGAGTTTCGTCAAAATATGTATAAGGTGGAAAGTACCGCAGATCAATATAAAGTGGTAGAAGACTATTTCAATAACCTGCTGGAGTATGGTCAGATCATGAGTGATGTGCAGGTCGAGCAGGTGAATCTTCTGGAAACAACCTGATTTTCCACATTACCTGAAATGAATTCCTTCTTAAGGTACTGTCGTTTAAACAGTACCTTTTTTATATCTATGTTATGCAATACAGTAGGCGTTTACATGATGGAAAACCTGTACAGAGTTAAGTACTAACTTCACTAAAACCGGACAGGACTTGGACAGTATTAACCTGAATTTTCTCTATGATAAAGGACATATACAAGATGAATTCCAATTTTGTCTAAATAAAATCAAGGGAGAATCAGAATGACAAATATTAATCGTCCAGTTTCAGAGATTAATCCGACTACTCAAACCGATCTGGTTGAGGACAATAACGCAATAAAACATGAAGAAGTTGTGAAAATGGATCCTTCAATCGCACAAGGTACTGATCCTAATTTAAATCCAGTAGATACTATAAGAACCCTTGATCCAGATGAGAAAGAGGCTAAAACTGGAGATCAGGCATTGGCAACCGGTGCCGGAAGTGTGGGTGGAGCGGCCATTGGCGCAACACTTGGTATGGTGGGTGGACCAGGAGGCTCCTTGATTGGCGGAGTCGTTGGCGGCGTACTTGGCGGAATCGCAGGTAAGGATATTTCAACACCAGATCATCCAGACCATGGTATTGAAAATTCCAGTCTATTAGGAGACCATGATAAGTATTGGCGCGAAGAGTATCAGAGCAGACCTTATTATAGTGAAAGCCGCAATGTGCATGGGGATCTGGACTATGATCGTGATTATCGCGGGGCTTACCAACTCGGTTATGAAAACCGTGAACATTACAATGGTAAAGAATTTAATGAAGCTGAACCTGACTTGCGAAGCAAATGGGAGCAATTCAAAGGTGAATCTCGTTTGACCTGGGAACAGGCTAAATATGCAGTCAAAGATGCATGGGATCGCACAACTCGCTAAACCACATTTTTAGATAAAACCTCTCTACTTCGGAGAGGTTTTTTATTGTTCTATAAATACAAATCTAACCTTTATTTGCTTTACAGCATTAGTCTGAATCCTTTAAATTAAGACTAGCTATTTTTAATACGTCTATTATATCCGAGGTATCTGACAGTCATCATTGAAAATGGGTAAGTGGATAATGTATTTAAAACGACTATTCATGAATAAATACAAAATTGAGGATTTCAAAAAATTATAATTATCTGGTTATAAAAACTATACTTATTTGATGTTTATTCATGCAATTTAGACATGTCTGTTACATCCGTAGTCTACAGGTACATAGCGTAGTATATATTCACTGAAACCGGACAGGACTTGGACAGTGTTAACCTGAATTTTCTCTATTATAAATAAATCAAAGACAAGATGAGATTTCCATCTTGGCTATAAAAGATCAAGGGAGATTTAGAATGACAAATACCAATCGACCAGTTTCAGATATTAACCCAGCTTCACATCGTGATTTGTCTCAAGAACGGACTGATGTATTAAGAGATGATGAAGCATTGAAAAGCAGCCCAACCACTTCAGGCAGTGCACGCCCAGATTTAAATTTACCAGATACCGAAAGCCATCGTGTTCCCGATATGAATGAAGCGGGTGATCATCCTGTGGCGACCAGTGCTGGAACCTTAGGTGGCGCTGCAGCAGGTGCGGCGATTGGAGCAGTCGGTGGTCCTGCAGGTGCAGTCGTCGGCGGCCTTGTTGGGGGAGTGGTAGGTGGCCTAGCTGGAAATGAAATGGCAGAATCAGCACGACCTACGCTAGATACACCAGAAGGTATTGCACTTTCAGGTTCAGAGAATTTACAGGACGATGATCACTACTGGCGTGAACAGCATCATCAGACGCCTTATTATAGTGAAAGCCGTAATGTCTATGGTGATTTGGACTATGATCGAGATTATCGTGGTGCATATCGCCTCGGTTATGAAAACCGTGAATATTACAATGGTAAAGAATTTAATGAAGCTGAACCTGATTTGCGTACCAAATGGGAACAGGTTAAAGGTGACTCCCGTCTCAATTGGGAAGAAGCCAAGTTTGCAGTGAAAGATGCATGGCATCGTGCGACTCGCTAAATTCTGTTACGCATAAAAAAACCTCTCAATATTGAGAGGTTTTTTTATTTTAATGAGAAGAAAAACTGCTTATTCTCGATGTTTAATCTCCAGAATCAGCTGGTTAACCAGGTCCGAAGCTTCCATTTCGCGTGTTTGTGCGGCGTTTGAGCCAGCCCAGAAAGCGCCATAGCCATGATCGCCATGTTGAACGGCTGCTGCATGTAATTGCTTGGCCAGGTCATAAGTATATGGATAGGCTGGTACATCCAGGCGATCCGGGGTGTCGATATCAGTATGCCAGTGATTGATAATGCCACGCGCAGGACGACCAGAAATGCTTGCAGTCACTTGAGTCAATGGTTTAGATAACAAGGCTTTACGATAGGCTTCATTGGCATTAGAGGTTTTGCACTGTACAAATGCCGTTCCCAGCTGAACGGCTTCAGCACCAAACTCCAGCATCTGTCGTGCCTGATAGCCGTCCATAATGCCCCCAGCGGCTACAATAGGCAAGGAGCAATACTGTTTAATCAGCTTGATTAAATTCGAAGTTTTGACTGAGGCATCAAATTTGGTGCTGAAAATTCCACGGTGCCCACCTGCTTCAATACCTTGAGCAATCACCACATCAATGCCAGCAGCCTCGATCGCACGTGCTTCAGCCAGATTGGTCGCAGAAACCATGGTGATAATTCCAGCCTCTTTAAGTGCTTGAACCTGATGCGAATGCGGAATACCGAAGTGAAAACTCACCGCTTTTGGACGTGTTTCCAGAACCAGATTCAGGAAATCATCATTGTCCCTAAAGCTTGGATAAATGCATTTCAAGGTTCTGGGTGGTTCTACACCAAACTGGGCGAATTTATCCTTGAACTGCTCGATCCAGGCTTGAGCGACAGTGTCATCTAAGTCTTCAGTTTTATGGCAGAAGAAATTGACCTGAAAAGGCTGATCGGTCAGCTCCTGAGTTTTAAGAATCTGTTCACGCGCAGACTGTACGCTACTGGCACCTAATCCTAATGAACCCAAAGCACACTGATTAGAGACTTCAGCGGCCAGCTCAGGTGTGGAGACACCGGCCATGGGTGCTAACAGAATTGGGTGTTTAATGCCTAATTTTTCCAATAAAGACATGGCTTTGCTCCTTGTTATCACCTTACTGTGCCTTCGCCTTGAAAATTAAGCAAATCATATTGGTTATTTTATTTTGAAATATTCGACTATAGTTACATAAGCATTACATTTGCGACGACACTCATTGTCGCTGTACTGATCGATTGCATAGTAGATGAAATCCTGCAGTTTTATAATACTGTTTTAGTTAAATTTTCCTAAACTCATGTCTGATCGTATACGTGAAAAATTACAGATTCTCGCTGATGCTGCCAAATATGATGTGTCCTGTTCATCTAGCGGCAGTAATCGAAAGAATAAAGATAAAGGTCTAGGCAATACCGGCAACGGGATCTGTCATAGCTATACTGAAGATGGCCGTTGTGTTTCCTTACTGAAAATCCTGTTTTCCAATGTCTGTATTTATGACTGCTCGTATTGCGTTTCGCGCCGTTCCAATGATGTAAAACGGGCCGCTTTTACCGTGCAGGAAGTGGTTGATCTGACCATGAACTTCTATCGTCGTAATTATATTGAAGGGCTGTTCTTGAGTTCAGGTATCTTTAAGTCTGCCGATTACACCATGGAGCGTATGCTGCAGGTAGTCAAGAAACTGCGGCTGGAAGAAAACTTTAATGGTTATATTCATCTTAAGACCATTCCGGGAGCTTCGCAGGAAATTATTACTGAAGCAGGTCTCTATGTGGACCGGATGAGTATCAATCTGGAAATGCCAACAGAAGATGGATTACGAAAATTTGCCCCAGAGAAAACTCATGCTGAAGTACAGAAAGATCTGGGCATTGTGCGTGATCTTCTGATTCAAATGAAAGACGAAAGTAAAATCATCAAGGCTGTACCCAAATTCGTACCGGCAGGCCAGACTACACAAATGGTGGTTGGGGCGCATAGTGAAACGGATCGTGATGTTATTCTGATGGCGGATCGGCATTACAAGGAATTCAAGCTAAAACGGGTATATTTCTCCGGTTATATCCCGATTAATGCTGAAGAAAAAGCACTACCGGCCGTGGGTTCAGCGCCACCATTATTACGTGAAAACCGGCTGTATCAATCTGACTGGTTAATGCGTTTTTATGGTTTTGATGCTGAAGAAATTGTCGATGATCAGCATCCGAATCTGGAACTGGATATTGATCCGAAGCTCAGCTGGGCATTACGTCATCCGGAAGCCTTTCCAGTCGATATTAACCGAGCCGAATATAAAATGATTCTGCGAGTACCGGGAATCGGAGTACGCTCAGCCAAAAAAATCGTTCAGGCGCGCCGTTTTGGTCAGATTCATATTGATCAGCTGAAACGTATGGGGGTAGCTTATAACCGTGCGCAGCATTTTATCCACTGCGCCGATACACCAAAATTTAAAAAAGAACAGCAATCACAACAGATTCGGCAGCAGATATTGCAGTCGGGTTATTCAAAATATCAGCAGCAACTTTCACCTCAACTGGGATTAGGGTTCTGATGGCCTGTTACTATTTTGATGGCACGATGACAGGACTATTGAGCTGTGTATTTCGTGCTTTTGAATTTCGTGAATTTGAGGTCAGAATTACTGCCAATCCACATGCACAAAATGGTCTGTTTGATGATTTTATTCATGTGGCGTCTAATGATGCGCATGGCCAGCGTGTCTGGCAAGGCTTAAAGCAGAAAGTCGGTTCAGGCAGCTTGAGGGCTTTTTACTATACCTTTTTGGCGGAGCAAGAACAGGCTTTTCAGGTCCTGTTTGACTTTGCGATATATGTTTTTCAGAGTCAGCGTCCAGTGGATCAAGACTATGGTCATGCTGCGGTATTGGGTATGTCACAATGGGCAAAACAGGTGGGACGCGAAAAGCACCGGATGGAAGCTTTTGTGCGTTTCAAAAAATGTCAGGATGGTTTGTTCTTAAGTTTGATCAAGCCAGATTTTAATGTGCTACCGATTATTAGCAAACACTTCAAGGAACGTTACCAGGATCAGACCTGGCTGATTTATGATGAACAGCGCAAATATGGTATCTACTATGATTTAAAAAAATTACATCAGGTAGAAATGAATGCCGTACAGATAGATCCACAAGTCCGGCTTGGACATAGTCAGTCTTTCAGCGTTGAACTGGATGATGAGGAATTACTCTATGACCAGCTTTGGAAAGACTATTTTCATAGTGTGAATATTCAGGCACGTAAGAATATGAAGCTGCATATTCAATATGTACCTAAACGCTATTGGCGATATATGAATGAAAAAGCACTTTGAAACACATGCTTCAGGATTTTCAGGCATAATCAGAACGTTATTGTTTTTTGATTGAGTGATGTGTTTATGAAGGTATGGCTGAGTACATTGGCGCTAGGCTTGACGTTGACTGCATGTTCGCAAGAACCCGAAAAGGTTGAGGTCGACCCCGCTCAGTATCAGGTTAAAAATGCTCAGGAATTACAGCAACGCTTTGATACCCTCAATCAAAAACTGGCAACTGACTTTAGCCAGTTTAAGAAAGTCGAAAGTATTGCCTTTGCGCATCAGTTCCCTTTAGATGTAAATAACCTGAGAACCTTGAATCAGCATTTGGTCGCAAGCACAGCACTTAAGTCCAGTAAAATGGCCTATTGCGATATGATGAATGGCTATTTTGCCGAGATGTATCGACTGGGACATTACAATCTTAATTTAGTGAATGATATTCAGCTGCCAAATACAGAAAAAGAAGATCTTAAAGCGAATTTCTCAACGGCTGATCAATTCTATACCTTTATTCTGGATCGCTATACCAGCTATCGTCAGGTACAACAAACCATGAACTATGGTTGTAATCTAAAAGCGGCACTATAAATTTTTAAAATTATTCAGTGCATAAAAGAAGCCCATCATCAGATGGGCTTCTTTATGTTGGAGTATTAACAGCCGGTCAGTTTTTCTGGCTGAGGTTTTTCGCCCGGGAAGAAAATCGGACGGAGTTTTACCCCAATACCATTCCCCACAAAGGCAAATACCAGCCATAACCAGCCATGTACACTGCCCGAAGCAATACCACTGAAATATGCGCCAATGTTACAACCATAAGCCAAACGTGCGCCGTAGCCGAGCATCAAGCCACCAATGACTGCTGCCAGTAATGAACGTTTTGGAATATTGAAATTCGGTGCAAATTTACCTGCCAGACTTGCAGCAAGCAGGGCGCCAAGCATGATGCCAAAGTTCATCATCGACGTGATGTCAAACCACAGTGATTCTGATAATGCTTTAGCATTGCCTGGTTGCTGCCAATATGCCCAAGAAGCAACATCTACACCTACGAAACTTGCCGATTCGCTGCCCAAACGGCAAGGGCAGAAGTTACCCCCCATGGACGTCCAGCCAGTGCCAAAGTCGCAAAGTTAAGCAGGGTTAAAATGATACCGCCCCAGATCAATGGCCATGGACCACGAAGAAAGCGTTTCCAACCTTGATACTGGCTTTGTGGTTCAGCTTCCAGACTGCCATGGCGTTTCTTTTCGAGAAACACAGTCGCAGCGGCAATAACTGCAAATACTAGAAAGCTGAGTAACAGGGCAGGTACTACCCCGAAGCTTTTCACAATCGAAATGGGTGCCAGATGTGGCAGATTAAACCACCAGTCGAGATGAGACGTTGCAATCAGCGAACCTGCACAGAAGAAGAACAGAGTTACCAGCATACGCGCACTACCACCACCAACGGTATAGAGCGTACCTGATGCACAGCCGCCACCGAGCTGCATGCCAATACCGAAAATAAAGGCACCAATCATGACTGACATGGAAACGGGATTAACATTACCTTTGACAGGATTACCGAACAGCTCACCAGCACCAAGGGCGGGAAAGAAAAGCAATACTGCCAGAGCGAGCATAATCATTTGCGCGCGTAACCCACGACCGCGGCGTTCCTTGATAAACACACGCCAGCTAGAAGTGAAACCAAAAGAAGCATGGTACAGGGTCATGCCCAAGGCGCCACCGACCAGGAATAAAAGCGCCTGATTCAGCCCTACGATTTGATAGGCACCGACCGTACCTAAAGCAAGTAAAATAAATGATACCCAAACCGATATATTAGAGCGGTTTGAGGATGCAGCAATCACTGACATAGGAGAGATAAAATATCAAAAAATAAAGTGTGTCATTTTACAGGCCTGTTTTTTCAAAGCGAGTCCAAAACCTAGAATTTACATTCCAATATCTGATTCTTCATATCAATTTAGCTTATATGGTGTTAAGTCAGATTGATGTGAAAGAGCGAGATATTCCAATAAAGGAACAACATGGCAGCGATAGCAAAAAAGGGAATATATTAACTGGCACTTAGCTTTAACGTCTTGGTAAAGTAAGCTGGTAATCGCGTCTAAAATTGCTAGTGAAAACATACCTACCATTATTGCGGCAGCTGAGATCAGTTGCTTAAGACTGAGCAAGATTTAAGACGTGGGAAATAATGTTCGTACAGAAAAGACAAGGGTAGCTGGTCTGCTAGTTTTTAATGATTTAGCGGTGGTATTGGCATGAACACTGATCTCATCCCAAGCACGGGCCAAGGCTCCAATGCATGATGATCCAGCTATATTGCAACCTCACGCCAGTTCTTGAGCTAAACCATGCATAATATAAATCCAGGTCAATTGGCTGAGTTCGGCTTCAGGCTTCTCTTTTCCAGGTATTAAATCTGAAAAGATAGATGAGAGAATAAAAAAGCCTGCAAAATGCAGGCTTTTTAAGGCACTGGAGCCTTGAAAAAGAATCAAGTAACCAGAATTAATTTTCAGCTTCTTGGCGTACTTTTGCTGCGCCTTCTTCAACTGAACCTGCAACAGAGGCGGTTGCATCTTTGGCTGCTTCTTTAGCACGTTGGGCTGCAGCTTCAGCACTTGCAGCTGCTCTATCTGTTGCTTCCGCTGTATTTGCTGCTGCATTATCCAGAGCTTGGTCGGTTTCAGCTGCAGCTTCGCGGCTCGCATCTTCCATATCATGACCTGCCTGTTCTGCAGCATTTTCCAGGTGCTCACCTGTAGTTGCGCCAGTTTCAGGTTGTTTTTCCTTGCTACAGCCTACAAGTGCCACAGTTGTCGCCAAACCTAAAGCAATAAGAAGTTTATTCATTGTGTTATATCCTTTTGTTGTCATAGATCACTGATATAAAAATATTATCGGAATCACGTGCTTCAGAATGCTACAAAATGTGGCGTTCGTGTAAATGTTGTCAACTATTTTATAAACTATTGAAAACAAAAAAGCCTGCTCTAAGGCAGGCTTTTTAAGCAAGAAAAATTACAGTCCAGCAGAAGCACGTAATGCTTCAACCTTATCTGTTTTTTCCCAGGTAAACGCAGTATCTGAACCTTCACGACCGAAGTGACCATAAGCTGCTGTTTGCTTATACATCGGCTGGATCAGGTTTAGCATACGGGTAATACCATATGGACGCAGATCGAAGTGCTCACGAACCAATTGAACGATCAACTCGTCAGATACTTTACCGGTATTAAAGGTATTGATTGAAATAGAAGTTGGCTCAGCCACACCAATTGCATAAGACACCTGAATTTCACATTTATCAGCAAGTCCAGCAGCAACGATATTTTTCGCTACATAACGACCTGCATAAGCAGCAGAACGGTCAACTTTCGATGGATCTTTACCAGAGAATGCACCACCACCATGACGCGCCATACCACCGTAAGTATCTACAATGATTTTTCGGCCAGTCAGACCACAGTCACCTACAGGACCACCGATTACGAACATACCGGTCGGGTTGATGTGGAATTTGGTTTCTGCATGGAACATTTCAGCTGGAATGATTTTCTTCACGATTTCTTCAATCACAGCTTCTTTCAGGTTCGCCTGTGAAATTTCAGGATCATGTTGAGTTGAAAGGACCACTGCATCTAAACGTACCGGCATGCCATTTTCATAAGCGAAAGTTACCTGGCTTTTCGCATCTGGGCGTAACCATGGTAATGAGCCATTACGACGTAGTTCAGCCTGCTTTTCCATTAGGCGGTGCGCATAAGAAATTGGCGCAGGCATTAATACGTCAGTTTCACGGCTGGCATAACCAAACATCAGGCCCTGGTCACCGGCACCTTGATCTTCTGGCTTTTGACGGTCTACACCCTGAGCAATTTCAGGAGATTGTTTACCGATCATGTTGATCACAGCACAGGTTGAACCATCAAAGCCAAGATCAGAATGATGATAACCAATGCCATTTACGGTTTGACGTACGATCGCTTCAAAGTCGACGTTTGCAGTTGTTGTGATTTCACCGGCAAGTACAACCGCACCCGTTTTTACAAGCGTTTCACAAGCAACCCGCGCATATGGGTCTTCTTTTAAGATTGCATCCAAAATAGCATCACTGATTTGGTCAGCCATTTTATCTGGATGGCCTTCGCTTACAGATTCCGAGGTAAATACAGCGTACTCGCGCATAAGTCCTATCACAGTTAAATTTAAAGACCCGATATGTTACATCGTGTTGCGTCGAAGGACTAGGTTTGAACGGTAAAATTGGCTGAAATTGTTTCAATTTAATTTGTTTTTATTTGAATACTGGTATTTGAAAAACTGATATACCGCTTATATCAGTGGCTTTTGCTTATGTTTTGCTCAATAAAAATATGGCAGCTTTTTTTGGTCATTTTTTGTAGCAGCAGAGCTAGGCTTCTTATACCTTAGATTAATTTTTCCAAAGAAGAAGCAATCTTATTGTTTGAAAATGCATTTTACTGTCGCAAACCACTCCATCAATCGTGATGATTTAAGCTAAGGTTAATGAGCTAAACGCTATTAATCTGATCGGCACATAATATATAGAAGGATTGCATCGAGACTTTGATCTAAAATTTATAAAATTTCATTGCATGTATAAGCCTACAGACTAGGCCTTATTTACTGAAAACGAAGAAGAGGGCAAAAGGTACAATACAGCAGCGAGCTTTAGTTTATTTTTAGTCCTGCCGATGAGGGAAATAATTTGAATCAATAAAAGCCATATATGTATATTTAAGTGGCTGACCTTTTCAAGAGAATAATAAAAATTTGATAGAAGGGAACTCGCTTGTAAAACATAAGAAAATTAGGGTTTTTATTGTGATGAAAATTGAGTATTAATCGGTGCCTGTACTTAAAAGTGTAGATTAAATGTACGTTGACCAATCTAAACAACAATAAAGTGATAAATATTGTAGGCTGGTCTTTACCCCTCGCTGTTTTTTTAAGACAATATGCAGCAGTTTTGAAAGTCTTTTCATCATTTTCTATTTCTGAATTATTTGGACACTGATTTATGACAACCCCGCTTAATGAACGTCGTGTTGCAAACGCAATTCGTGTATTGGCAATGGATGCTGTGCAAAAAGCAAACTCAGGACATCCAGGTGCTCCAATGGGGATGGCAGACATCGCTGATGTGGTTTGGCGCGAATTTTTAAGCCATAACCCGACTAACCCGAATTGGGCGAACCGCGACCGTTTTGTATTGTCGAACGGTCACGGCTCAATGCTGCAATATGCTCTTCTTCATTTAACGGGCTATGATCTTTCAATCGAAGATTTGAAATCATTCCGTCAATTACATTCTAAAACTCCAGGTCATCCGGAATTGGGCTATGCACCTGGTATTGAAACCACTACTGGTCCATTAGGCCAGGGTATTGCCAATGCCGTAGGTTTTGCACTGGCTGAAAAAACGCTTGCTGCGCAATTCAACAAAGACGATATTCAAGTTGTTGATCACTTTACTTACTGCTTCCTGGGCGATGGCTGCTTGATGGAAGGTGTTTCTCATGAAGCATGTTCATTAGCGGGTACTTTGGGTCTAGGCAAGCTGATCGCTTACTATGATGACAACGGCATTTCGATTGATGGCGAAGTTGAAGGCTGGTTCTCTGACGATACAGAGCAACGTTTCAAATCTTATGGCTGGCAGGTCATCAAAGTTGATGGTCATGATGCGGATGCAATCCGTCAAGCGACTGTAGAAGCGAAAGCTGAAGCGAACAAACCAACCATCATCATGTGTAAAACAGTGATTGGTTTAGGTTCACCAAACAAACAGGGTAAAGAAGACTGTCATGGTGCGCCTTTAGGTAATGATGAAATCGTATTGACTCGTGAAGCGCTTGGCTGGTCAGACGAAGCATTTGTTATTCCTGCTGAAGTTTATGCAGCATGGGATGCCAAAGAAAAAGGTTCACAAGCTGAAGCAGCCTGGAATGAAACTTTTGCCGCTTATGCAGCAAAATACCCAACTGAAGCAGCTGAATTAAAACGCCGTATTTCTGGTGATCTTCCAGCTGACTTTGTTGCAAAAGCAGATGCTTACATTGCTGAAGTAAATGCAAAAGAAGAAACGATTGCGACACGTAAAGCAAGCCAAAATACGTTGCAAGCACTTGTACCTTCTTTGCCTGAAGTGCTTGGCGGTTCTGCTGACCTTGCAGGCTCTAACCTGACCCTTTGGAAAGGTGCGCAAGGCGTACAGGACAATCCTGCAGGTAACTACGTACACTATGGCGTACGTGAGTTTGGTATGACTGCAATTGCCAATGGTGTAGCACTACACGGTGGTTTCATTCCGTATGTAGCAACATTCCTGATGTTTATGGAATATGCACGTAATGCAGTGCGTATGTCTGCTCTAATGAAACAGCGCGTAATTCATGTTTATACGCATGACTCAATCGGTCTAGGTGAAGATGGTCCAACACACCAACCGGTTGAACAAATCGCATCTTTACGTGGTACACCGAACCTGAATACATGGCGCCCATGTGACACTGTTGAAGCCGCGATTTCCTGGAAATCAGCTTTAATGCGTTCAGAAGGCCCAACGGCATTAATCTTCTCTCGTCAAAACTTGCCATTCCAGACCCGTACTCAAGCACAAATCGAGAACGCTGCGAAAGGTGGTTATGTACTGGCTGAAGAAAAAGGCGAATTGAAAGCGATCATTATTGCAACGGGTTCAGAAGTATCTCTGGCAATGGAAGCGTATGCACAACTTGAAGGTGTACGTGTAGTCTCTATGCCATGCGCTGAAGAATTCATGAAGCAAGATGCTGCTTACCGTGAAGCAGTTCTCCCTGCAGCGATTCGTGCACGTGTAGCGGTAGAAGCTGCACATGTGGATTACTGGTGGAAATTTGTAGGTCTTGACGGTCGTGTGATTGGTATGACTACTTATGGTGAATCTGCACCTGCGAAAGATCTGTTCCAGTTCTTCGGTATTACCACTGAAGCAGTTGTAGCAGCTGTAAAAGAGATTACTGCTTAATCAACTGATTAAACAGTTTTTAAAGGACGCCCCAGTTTTGGGGCGTCTTTTGTTTTTTCACTTTTTAGTGTTGTTTTCATGTGGCAACTGCTAAAAAGTTCTCCCATAGTCGAAATGAAAGAGTGAGATAAACATGAGCTTGTATGAACAAATTAACGATGAAATTACTTTAATGGATGCAGGCGAACAGAAATGGATCGGGCAGGATCTGCCTCTTGAAGCAATGATGGCAGTTGAGCTGTTACTTCAGGATCTGGCGGCTGAAAAAATTATTAAAGTGCGTCGTAAGAACCATGAAAAACATTCTGGTTTAAAGCAGATTGACCGTATTCTGGTGGAAAAGCTTTAAAATTGAAGGCTTAAATAGCCTCACATGGGGCTATTTTTGTACCAAAATAATCATCTGTATGAGTCATAGATATATTTTAAAAAATTGGCGTGAGTAAAATAAAAACATATCTTATCTTAATCATCAAAATAGCCTAAGCTAATTGAATCTATTTGAAATAGAAGAATCGTATAAAAATGATGATACAAGACCAGATTCAAATTGAGCCTCTAGAAAATATTACACAGCAGGAGTGGCTGCCATTATGGTTGGATTACCAGAATTTTTATCAGACTCAGCTCAGTGAAGAGGTAAATCAGCATACCTGGCAAAGGCTTACTGATCTTGCATTCGGCAATATGTATGGATTCGCAGCGATTCTGAATCAGCAGGTTATCGGCATTGTGCATGTCATTCAACATGACAGCTGCTGGACTTTAACGCCGTATGCCTATTTGCAAGATCTTTATACGCATATTGATTTTCGAGGGCGGGGTGTGGCACGAGCCTTGATTGAGAAAGTATATGTAGATGCTAAACAGCATGGATGTGATCGAGTGTATTGGTTAACTCATGAGAGCAATCGACAAGCACAGCAGCTCTATGAGCAGGTTGCCAAGAAAACCGGTTTTATTCAATACAAGATGACCTAATATTGACAAAGTCATCATGCTTACAATTTTACCGTTCCATGCATGCAACAAATCGTTCTATCTTTAGCGGTGCAAATAATTCTAATTAAGCTAGATTAGAACCTATTCAAAACAGAGGGTTATGACATGAAATTCAAGACATTGGCTTTGGGCCTGACTTTGGCTTCAGTAGCAACATTTTCTATGGCGAAGCCGGTTGCGTATACCATTGATCCAGGCCATACCGCGACTGTATTTAGCTGGAGTCACTTTGGTTTTTCGACACCATCTGCGAACTTTAGTGATATTCAGGGCACGATTACGGTTGATAATGAAAAGCCTGCTAACTCATCAGTAAATGTAACTATTCCGGTATCAAGTATTAATACCAATGTTAAAGCACTGGATGAGCATATTCAAAAAGCAGAATTCTTTGATGTAGAGAAATATCCAAACATCACGTTTAAAAGTACCAAGGTTCAGGCTTTAGGTAAAAACAAATATAAAATCACCGGTGATTTGACTATAAAAGGTGTAACCAAGCCAGTTGTGCTGGATGCAGTATTAAATAAACAGGCTGTTCATCCAATGACAAAACTGCAAACAATTGGCTTCAATGCGACCACGTCATTTAACCGTTCAGCTTTCAATGTGGGCGCTTATGTGCCAAATGTCGGTGATAAAATTACTGTAAACATTACCACTGAAGCATCTGTACCCGCTGCGAAAAAATAAGAAAAGACAAATTTAAAAAGCACCCTGTAGGGTGCTTTTTTATGGATGAAAATTAAGCTTTGCTAGAAATTAGTAGATAGCTAATCTGAAAGAATATCCTTTTATCATCCACTTAATTTGAAGAATAAAAATTAGCTGGTTTGAATATGCTTTAGAAATTCTTGAAGGATGGATACCGATACAGCTTCTAAAGCAGCAGCATATTGCTGATTGTCGGCACGTAAGGCTGCAATGTCGATATTCGCGTGACGCAGCTCACAGGTATGGCCAATCAGCCATTTCTCCAGACGCTCAGCTTCCACTTCAGCATGAAATTGCAGTGCCAGAATATTGCTGCCAATCCGGAAAGCCTGATTTGGATAGACCGCAGAACTTGCCAGAAGCTCAGCCTCTGTGGGCAGGTCGAACGTATCACCATGCCAATGTAATACTTCAAGATTTTCCAGATTTTTTAGTGGATTATTCTCCACAGATGTAAGGCTAAGCTTGGACCAACCAATCTCTTTGCTATGACCTGCATACACTTTTGCTCCTAATGCATGCGCAATAAGCTGTGCACCTAAACAAATTCCTAAAGTCGGCAAATTTTGCTGTAAACGAACTTTCAGTAAGTCTATTTCCTGCTGTAAGAAAGGATAGTCTTCAGTTTCATAAACGCCGATTGGACCACCTAAAATCACCGTCAGACCTGTATGTTCAAATGCCTGGGTCAGGTCATCGACCCCTGCTTCAAAATAACGTACGCGTAGGCCGAGCTGATAGAAAGTATCTTCCCACGCGCCAAGGTCTTCAAAGGCAAGATGCTGGATGGCATAGACCGTGTCTGGAAATTCGTCAAAATTAAGCATGATGGTGACTGATCAAAAGAAATGATTTAATTTAACTTGAATCATATGACTTGGAAAGCTGAATGCAGCTCAATGAGCTCCTCCATTTAGCAGTGGCTTGGTTGCAATTGCTTAAACTCTGTAAAGATACTCCGCTATTGTTCACTTCAGTTTGGGTATAACTTGGAACTTGATGACCGTATGCAATCCCATAGTTTTATATACTGATAACAACTCCATTAGGGGAGCCATGCTATGCAAAGTCTAAGCCTTTATATTGATCGTAAAAGATTAAGTCCCTATGCCATGTCGGTTTTTGTGGCCCTTAGAGAAAAACATGTCGATTTTAAAGAGATTAAAATCGATCTGGATAAGGATGAAAATAAATCAGATACCTATCTAAGAATCTGTAAAACTGGAAAAATTCCCTGCTTATCTGTGGATGGCTGGTCAATTTTTGAATCCATGGCAATTACTGAATTTCTGGATGAGCTTTTTCCAGCACCTGACTATCCGGCTCTTTATCCGGCAGATATTCGGGCGCGCGCTAAATGTCGGGCGGTACAAGCATTGCTTAAATCTGATTTTAGTCTGATATGTCAAAATATGCCTTCCACAGGTATCTTTCAGCCATTACCAGAACCTTATATTCCAGACCGGCATACCCAAGTGGAAATTGATCGATTAACCAGAGTAAGTGAGGCTTTGATTGGCGATCAATGGTTAAGTTCACAATGGAGTATTGCCGATTTTGATTTAGCCTTCATGCTACATCGATTATTGAGTTTTAAAGTCACCATCTCTGAAAGGCTTTATAGTTATGTCATGCGGAATTTTCAGCGCGAATCTGTGCATGTCTGGTTTAAATTAAGAGAACTGGAACGAGGTACATGGGATCCATCACCATTTGATGTGCCGTGAGTTGAGAAAAGCGTTCAAGGTTGATGGATTTAAGTCATGATTTAATTGTTTAAATAAATCCTGAATTGAGCAGAAATCAGGAGTTATTTATTCATGGGCATCTTCAGGATATTATTTAATAAATCTAACAGCGCATCCGCTGTTGCTGCAGATGATGCTGGATTTTGTCCGGTAATCAGTAAGCCATCCTGCTGCACATGGACTTGCCAATCATCAGCTTTGGAATAGTTCCCGCCATTTTCCTTCAGCATATCTTCGACCAAGAATGGAACAATATTCGTCAGGCCGACTCCCTCTTCTTCGGTATTGCTAAAACCAGTCACTAATTTGCCTGACACAATGGAGTGGCCTTCACTATCTTTTACCTTTTTCAGTACTCCTGGCGCATGACAGACCAGTGCGATAGGCTTATTGGATTGCAAGGTTTCTTCAATTAAATGGATTGAAGTGTAGTCATTGGCTAAATCCCATAACGGACCATGCCCACCTGGATAGAATACGGCATCAAACTCATCTGCATTTACTTCGCTTAATTTATGGGTATTGGCTAAAGCACGCATGGCAGTTGCATCTGCTTCAAAACGTCTGGTTGCTTCAGTTTGGGCATCTTCAGCACTGCTTTTAGGATCAAGCGGCGGGTGACCACCTTGTGGGGAGACTAAAGTGATTTCGGCTCCTGCATCAATGAATCGATAATATGGGGCAGCTAGTTCCTCTAGCCAGAAACCGGTTTTTTCGCCTGTGTCACCAAGTTGATCATGAGAGGTCAGAACAATCAAAATTTTCATATGTTTACCTAAGATTATGTCAGATTTAAAATTTAATAAGTAAAATTATTGGATAGATGGATAGGAGAAAAATTGCCATCGTTAAACTGGAAACTTAAATTTAAAACAGCTTGGATTTGATATTTTGTAGCAATCCTTAAAACAAATGTTTTAAACACCTATATATATGAAATGTTTTAAAAAAATCATTACGATTGATCAGAACTTTTCTTTTTCTTTCCGCCACCATCCTGTTTATTGACTGTAGACCAAGCAATACGTTCAGCCTCTTCTTCAGAACGTCCTTGTTCTTTCTCACTTTCTTCAATATGTTTAGCTTGCCGTTTCTGTTTTTCCGTATAGGCAGATTTATCACCTCTAGGCATAGGCTGATCCTCACATGCGGTCTAATATGGGAATGACTATAACAAGGACTTGATTTAGGCAAAGTAAGCTTCTGTCAGGATTTGTTTGAATTGTTTTATAGTTCATTAAATGACTGGAACATTTATATCTAACTTATTTTTAGGTTTAAAGATGAAGCCAATTTTAAAATCTTAATTTTGAACAGGATAATGACCCTAGAGTCATTATCCTAAAGCTTTTATTTAGCCATTAACAATGCTGCCACCATTTACGTGGATCACCTGACCCGAGATATAGCTGGCTTCTTCACTAGCCAGAAATAAATAGGCTGGAGCGACTTCACTTGGCTGTCCCATGCGGCCCATCGGTGTCTGTTTACCAAACTCTTTTAAGGTTTCTTCATCAAAAACTACTTGGAATAAGTGGGGTCCAGATCGGGCCGGGTGCAACCCCATTAACACGAATACCTGTCTTGTTTTTCAGCAAATTGGTCGAAAGACTACGGGTAAACGTGGTAATTGCACCCTTAGTGCTGGAGTAGTCGATCAGTTCATCATGTCCGTGATAGCTGGTAATACTGGTGGTATTAATAATACTGTCACCTGCCTGCATATGTGGGAGAACCGCCTGAGTTAAATGAAACATACTCAGAATATTGGTGTTAAAAGTTTGATATAGCTGTTCAGGAGAGATATCGGTAATACTTTTCTGCGGATATTGTACTCCTGCATTATTTACCAGAATATTAATTGTCTTGAATTCCTGAATAGTCTGTTTCACCAGATCTTGAATTTCTTCTGGTTGCTGCAAGTCACATTTGATCAGTAGACAGCGCTGTCCTTCTGCTTCAACCATTTTCTTTGTATCTTTTGCATCCTGATCTTCGTCCAGATAGCAAATCGCGATATCCGCTCCTTCACGGGCAAACAGGACAGATACCGAACGGCCAATCCCACTATCTCCACCGGTAATAAGAGCAACTTTGCCTTTCAATTTCTCGCTACCTTTATAGTGAGGTTTAATAATCTCTGGCTTTGGGTTCATTGCAGTCTGAACACCAGGCTGATGGTCTTGTGTTTCGGTTGAATTTGGGGTTTCAGGATAATTATTCATATATTTTCAGGTCCATTGTTGAGTGTAATGACAGAAAAATATATTAGGGAGATTTTCCAGAAATAGGCTAAGACCTGACATTTCATAACAGAATCTATGCAGGAGATTGCATTTGTTGAATTAGGTTTACATTTGAAGGTTTATATAAAGATATTTAAGATAAATTAAATATTATAATATTTAATTTAATATATTGAATTAAATTTTAAGATTATCTTAAGATAATAAATAGATTTAGACTTAAGTCTATTATTTTTATTAAAATAAAGAGCTTTATATAAATAAAAGATAATAATTATTAATTTTTATAATTTAGTAAAATTGGAATGGATAAAATCATAATGATTTCATGTTGTTAAGTTAAATCAATTGGGATTATTAATTTAATTTGTAAGATAATTTTGGAAAAATTAAATACTTGAAAAATAAATAAAATAAACGTTTAATAGACCTCTTTCATAAATCATTTTT
>NZ_AJXD01000041.1:0-12528 GCF_000264725.1 Acinetobacter sp. HA
TGTTCGTCCACCACGTGATTGTCCAATTGCTCTTTCGAAACCATGCCGAGCTCCACTTGCATGTTGATGCACGCGTATGTAGCTTCCGTCAATGAATACCCATTCTTGATCCAAGACGCCTCGTAATCTAAAAAAAATTTATTCCACAATCCCTTGCTTGCCCAACGATTAAAACGATTATAAGCAGTTTGCCAAGGACAAAATTCTTGAGGAATATCACGCCATGTGGCGCCTGTACGCAGTTTCCATAAGATCGCTTCCATGATATTTCTACTATTCTTTGAACGGTAGCAACCATGTAATCGCATAGTATCTTGAATTTGCTGCCAGATATCATCGGTAAGAAGAGTACGTGCCATTGAAAATATAGAAATAAAAATAACTCAAAGGAGGATTTTAAGTATTTAAAACCAATTCTTCAAATGAGGACACGCCCTAGATAGCGTTTTGGAAGGTAACTTAAATGGCGTAAATGGTTATACATTTGGGTTGCTTAGTACCGATGTGCTATCGGGGGTAGTTGATGTAAATATAGCTACTAATGGCTTTAGATTTACAGTGAGTGGAGATACTACCCAAGATATTTCTATTGATGTAAGTGGGACTACTGGTGTTGATGTATCAATTGGTTCGGTAACTTATGCAAATCTTTTATTAATTAATATAGATACAGGTGAAATTGTTGCAACGGTACAAAATGGTTTAAAACTAGAACCATGGGTACTAACCACACGATTAGTAGCAAATAATGTAGAGTTTACTAATATTCCAGAAGGCAACTACACTATTGGTTTCTCTTCTACATCTGTTGATGGATTCCTCAATTCATTATTGGAAGGAGTTGTTGATCTCAATCTTCTCAGTGCAAGTAGAATCACTATTAATGATTCAACCCAATATTCGACAGCAGATGCTATAGGTAATGTATTAGCGGGTGGAACGGGTACGGATGTAGCAGATATCGGTGATGGTATGAGGGTGACAGAAGTCATTTCTGCTGAAACGACGTATGCCGTCAATACGCCAATCGCAAACATAGGAGAGACAGCAATTGCAGGCAGTTACGGTATTCTTTATATGCAAGCAGATGGGTCATACCGTTATGTAAGTAATGGTGATGCCAATGATGTAGCTAAAGTTGATACATTCACGTATACAGTAGCTGATGCAGCTGGTAATACCTCGCAAGCCTATCTTAATATCCGTACTGATGCAGAAGGTGCAACGATTATTTGGAATGAAAATGATCTTCAAGCTGATGGGGTGATTACTGTAAATGCACTTGATGATGAGACAACTGTATCAATTGCCCAAATTAATACAGTCAGTGAGCTGTTATCAAAAGTTGAAGTTGTAGGTGCTCAGGCTACCGGAACTAATGGACCTGTTACAGGAACGATTATTACTAATACAACTTGGACAAATACCTATACGCTCTCAGAAAGCTTTAATATCACAGAAAATACTGTAGCTAATGGAACATTAACTGTTACAGCTGAATTATTAGGTACGGTATTGAATAACTCTGTAACTGAGAATTGGGGGAGTGTTACTGCGACTTACACACTTACTGGTCAAAATGGTGAAGTGACATCGGGTATTTTAACTTTAACTGCGAATAACTCAGTGTCTGATGGTTATTATACAGCAAGCATTCCACTTAATGATTTAATTGCGGGTGATTATGTACTTAATGTTAATGTGGAAAATATAACCACTAATACAGGTGTGGGAGTAAGACCTGCAAATAATGGTGAGTTTACAGTTGATACAACACTTTCAGTGATTGAAACTTCGTTAAATGACTTTACAACTATAGAGGGTATATATAGTGAAGAGGGTAATTTACTGGAAGATGATATCGTTTCTAATATAGCGACTTTCACCATTCAACAAGGCGCAGAAATATATCGCTTTGAAAATGGGCATATTTACCAGAATGATGTTTTGCTGCAGAATCAGGATTCTGTAAATATTACTGGTACTTATGGCATATTAAATGTTGAAGCAAGTGGTAAATACACTTACACAACGCAAGATGGCAACAGTATTGGTCAAATAGAGAGCTTTACTTATACTGTAAATGACGTGGGCGGTTTATCTGATACTGCGAACCTGAATATTGGAATAGGCGCTTCAATTACAGGCAGCCGTTATGATGATAGTTATTCAAGCCATATAGGCGTAGCAGATACTGTTATTTATAATGTACTTGAAGGTGCAGAAAAAGATGCAACCGGCGGAAATGGTACAGATATCTGGACCGATTTCAGCTTGAATGAAGGTGATGCAATTGATGTGGGTGCATTGTTAACAGGTGCAAATGCAGAAAATATTAGTGAATATATTTCTGTGGAAGTAAATGACAACAACGCTACTGTGATATCGATTGATCGTGATGGTACTGGTACGCAGTTCCAAGACAAGGTTGAACTTATTACTCTTGAGGGTGTGAATACGAACTTGGAAGAGTTGCTTTCAAATGGTCATATCATTTACTAAAACTAAGATAATTATTTAGAAAATGACTAACACAAAGAGGCTTCTCGAAGCCTCTTTGTTCGTTTATACAGATAAAAAGATTTTTTGATCAATTTCAGAAAGATTAAGGGATTTGATCAGTAGTGAATAAATATCAAACTCTTATTGGCATGACCTGTTCAAAAATAAGTTTTTAATTTACTTAAAAAATATAAATAAATTTCATTAAAAAATTTTGAATAATTATTAAGATTTTGATATTTATATAAATTTCATTTTTAAACTACTTAATAATATTTAATTTATATTAAAAACAAACAATTTATATAAAGAGGTGTAATATATTCTCCATATAAGTGTGATTAAGGCGACACATTTAATGTCTATCTCCCAATTATCCAAGGCTGTATATACATGCTTGGCTGCTTTGCTATTGGCAAATACTGGTACTCATGCTGCGGATGGACTTAGTACAGAAAATCCATGGATGTTAGGCGACTGGAATGGTCAGCGTACTCAACTTCAACAACAAGGTTATGATTTCAGTTTTGGTTATACCGGTGAAGTAGCAACACTCATTGATGCTAAAAACTCATCTGATCACGGTACTGAATACGCCGACCAATTTGCAATCGGGGCCCATCTGGATCTGGAAAAAATTGCAGGATGGAAAGATACCGAAGCACAAATTACGGTGACTCAGCGTAACGGTCGTAACTTATCCAATACTGCTGAAGCGCTTGATGGACACTTAAGCTCGATGCAGGAAGTATGGGGACGTGGTCAAACCTGGCGTTTAACTGACTTCTGGATCAAGAAAAAATTCCTGGATCAGAAACTGGATGTCAAAGTTGGTCGCTTTGGTGAAGGTGAAGACTTTAACAGTTTTGATTGCGATTTCCAGAACCTGGCATTGTGTGGTTCACAGGTAGGCAACTGGGTCGGTGACCAATGGTATAACTGGCCAGTATCACAGTGGGCAGCACGTGTGAAATACAACGTCACACCTGAAATCTTTACCCAAGTGGGCGTCTATGAATATAACCCTGAGAATCTGGAACGTGGTAAAGGCTTTAACCTGAGCACAGACGGCTCTAAAGGCGCGATCATTCCGGCAGAAGTGGTGTGGACACCAAAACTCGGTGAACGAAAACTTCCAGGGGAGTATCGTGCCGGGTATTATTACAGTACCGCAGATTCAAAAATTCTTGACGGTGTAACGCCTCAAGAGATCCAGACTAAAACAGACCATCATCAAGGTGGCTGGATTGTTGCCAAGCAACAATTGACGGCACAGCAAGACGATATATCTCGTGGTCTCAGCGCATTCGTAAATCTCACCCTTCATGATGCCAAAACTAATGAAAAGACTGATATGCAGAATATTGGTCTTGTGTATAAAGGCGCAATGGATGCTCGTCCAAAGGATGAAATTGCGTTTGGTATTGCCCGTATCCATATGAATCATGATGCATTGGGTGATCGTAGTGAAGAAATCGATGCGGAAATCTACTACGGATTGCATGCCACGAACTGGTTAACCATTCGACCTAACCTTCAGTATGTTCGCCATGTCGGTGCATACAGAAATGGTGAAAACGTTTGGGTAGGCGGTATCAAGTTTAATACCTCCTTTTAAAAAGAGTTTTTAGTTGCAAATACATAATTGAATCTCCCATGACTTTGAGGCATTGATAAACAGATGCCTCAGGTATGTATTTATAACTAAGAACTTAACAATATGGTGCTCATGCATTCGAATTGCATGAGCGAAAAGAAATCTTATAAAGGTGTTCAATATGAATACTTCATCTTCAGGTTCAGTACTGAAAACGATTATGGCAGTCATTGCTGTTATTTTCGGTCTGGTACTACTGATCGGAGGGATTTACCTGGCAGTACTTGGTGGGTCTTGGTACTACATCATTGCCGGTATTTTCTTTATTGCGACCGCAGTGTTATTACATAAACAGAAAAGTACAGCACTGATCGTATACGCCGTGCTGATTTTAGGCACAGTGGTATGGGGGCTATGGGAAGTTGGTTCTGACTTCTTCGCACTCGCACCTCGTTTAGACATTTTAGGTCTGTTCGGTTTAGCACTTCTCATTCCAGCAGTGACGCGTGGTTTTGGGGAGACGAAAGGTGCCAAGATTGCACTCACCAGTACTTTGGCAATTACCATTGCGGTAATGATCTATTCTGTGTTTAATGACCCGCAAGAAATTCGTGGTGAGTTAAAATCACAGCAGCCTGCAGTGCATCAGTCTATTCCAGGTATTGCTGACGAAGACTGGCCAGCCTATGGCCGTACTCAATCCGGCCTACGTTATTCTCCATTGAAACAGATTACTGCTGATAACGTAAAAGATCTGGAGTTAGCTTGGGAATTTCATACCGGTGATGTAAAAACGGATAAAGATTCTGGTGAAACTACGAATCAGGTAACCCCGATTAAAGTGGGTAATAACCTGTTTATGTGTACCACTCACCAGTACCTGATTGCACTTGATCCTGCGACGGGTAAGGAAAAATGGCGTTTTGATCCTAAGCTGAAAGCGGACAATACCTTCCAGCATTTAACTTGCCGTGGAGTGTCTTATTATGATGCCAATAACACTGCCGGTTTTGAAAGCAGTCTAGCTGCTCGTTCTACAACGTCTGCCGAATGTCCTCAGAAAGTAATCTTACCAGTGAATGACGGACGTTTGGTGGCGGTCAATGCAACTACTGGTAAGGTATGTTCCGACTTTGGTAATAACGGCGAAGTCGATCTGCAAAAAGACATGCCATTCCCATATCCAGGCGGTTATAACCCGACTTCACCTCCTGTGGTGACAGGTACAACCATTATCATCGCCGGTTCAACCACAGATAACTATTCAACTGAAGAACCTTCAGGTGTCATTCGTGGTTATGATGTAAATACTGGTGAATTGCTCTGGGTATTTGATACGGGTGCGGAAGATCCAAATGCGATTCCTGCTCCAGGGCAAAAGTTTGTACATAACTCACCAAATGCATGGGCACCTTTAGCTTATGATGCCAATCTGGATATTGTTTATGTACCTACAGGTGTCGGTACACCAGATATCTATGGTGGTCATCGTACTGAACTGGACGAGCGTTATGCCAATTCAATGCTGGCATTGAATGCCTCTACTGGTAAATTAGTCTGGAACTTCCAGACTACCCATCATGACCTATGGGATATGGACGTACCAGCTCAACCAACATTGACTGATATCAAAGATAAAAACGGTAATATGGTGCCAGCCATCTACGTGCTGACCAAGACTGGTAATGCCTTTGTATTAGACCGTCGTAATGGTGAAGCTATTATACCAATCACTGAGAAACCGGTGCCTCAATCTGTAAAACGTGGTCCACAAACTAAAGGTGAGTGGTATTCAAAAACTCAACCGTTCTCTGACTTCAACCTGGCTCCTCAAGATAAATTGACGGATAAGGACATGTGGGGTGCCACCATGTTTGATCAGTTAATGTGTCGTGTATCGTTCAAAAAACTGAACTATGACGGTATTTATACACCACCCTCTGAAAACGGGACGCTGGTCTTCCCGGGTAACCTGGGGGTATTCGAATGGGGCGGTATGTCTGTGAATCCAGACCGTCAAATTGCATTGACCAACCCAATTGGTTTGCCATTTGTATCTCGTCTGATTCCGCAAGATCCGAACCGTAAGCAGACTGCCAAAGGTGCAGGTACTGAAGCGGGGGTACAGCCAATGTATGGGGTGCCGTATGGTGTTGAAATCAGTGCCTTCCTGTCTCCATTTGGCTTGCCATGTAAGCAGCCTGCATGGGGTTATGTGGCGGGTGTAGATCTGACGACCCATGAAGTTGCCTGGAAACGCCGTATTGGTACGATTCGTGACAGTATGCCGGGTATTCCATTACCCCCATTTAAAATGGGTGTGCCAATGCTCGGTGGTCCAATCTCGACTGCGGGTAATGTGATGTTTGTTGGTGCAACTCAGGATAACTATATCCGTGCCATCAATGTAAACAATGGGGATGAGTTATGGAAAGGTCGTCTGCCAGCAGGTGGTCAAGCCACTCCAATGACTTATGAAGCTAACGGTAAACAGTACGTGGTGATTATGGCGGGTGGTCATGGTTCCTTTGGTACCAAAATGGGCGACTCTTTAGTGGCCTATGCATTACCAGACAACAAATAATGAAGTTTTGTAGTTAAGTAAAAAAGCCTGATTCGTCAGGCTTTTTTATGCAGAATACAGGCTGTTATAACAATGAATCTTAACCAGCAACTCATGATTGGTCAGATGAGCATGTTTATAAACATGAAGCACTGATCTCATGCTGCTGAGCATTCGAGATACAGCAAAAAAACACTTTATAAATATTTTGGCTTCCATGACATGCGTAGATGCCAGACTTCAGGAATATAAGCTATGTACCTTCATATAAGACGGTTACCGATGAAATCAACGTTGTCCTGCCTGATCGCCTGTATCAGTCAAGGCATTCATGCGGAAGAACCAGTGACGGAGGTACAGCGACTGGCACCTATCGTGGTTGAAGCAACCCGTACCGACCGTACATTGCTAAACACCCCGGCTTCAGCTTATTACCTGAGTCAGAATCAGCAAAATAGCCTGAATGTAAATCTCTCTGAAAGCTTAAAAGGCGTCCCCGGTTTACAACTGAATAACCGGGAAAACTATGCCCAAGATCTGCAGATTTCCATGCGAGGCTTTGGTGCCCGCTCAACATTTGGTGTGCGTGGTGTGCGTTTATATGTCGATGGTATTCCTGCAACCATGCCGGATGGGCAAGGGCAAACTTCCAATATTGACTTAAATAGCCTCGATCATATTGAGGTACTGAGCGGCCCATTTTCATCCTTATATGGTAATTCTTCTGGCGGAACCATCCTGACACAAAGCCGTGAAGGGCAAGGACCTGATTCAGTCACTTTAGGATATTCAGGTGGCAGTCAGAATAAAGGTCAAACGAACCTGGTACTACAAGGTGGCTCAGATAATGCTTCTGAACCAAGCTATATCATCAGTTCATCTTATTTTGATACGGATAGTTTCCGTGACCATAGTGGTGCACATAAAGTACTGAACAATGCCAAGCTGACCTGGGAGCTGGACGATGGTTCTAAAATTAACTGGATCAACAACTATGTTAAAATTTCTGCCGATGATCCGGGTGGTTTAAACCGTGAGCAATGGCAAGCCGATCCTAAACAGGTTGCAAATAATGTGCTGCTATATAACGCCCGAAAAGAGATTGAACAGCTTCAAACTGGTTTAACCTGGAATAAGCCAATCAATGATCAGTATGAACTGTATGGTATGGCCTATTGGGGACAGCGTGCAGTTACACAATATCAGTCGATTCCAAGTACAGCACAAGGCGCTCCTAATCATGCCGGTGGCGTGATTGACTTCGACCGTAATTTTTATGGTGCTGATTTGCGTTGGACAGGGCGAGAGATTCTGCCAAATACCAAACTGATTGCTGGTGTCGCCGTAGATGCCATGACCGAAGAGCGGAAAGGCTATCAAAATTTTGTAGGTAATACTTTAGGTGTTAAAGGTGAATTACGTCGTAATGAAGACAATACCTTATGGAATGCAGACCCTTATTTACAGATATCTTATAACTTTGTGCCAGACTGGACTTTAGACGCAGGCTTGCGTTATAGCAATGTGCATTTTAAATCTGATGATCATTACTTAAGTAATGGCGATAATTCAGGTAAAACCACTTATGAGAAATTGCTGCCTTCAGCCGCGCTAAGCTGGCAGATTCTACCCGAATTGATGGCCTATACCAGCTATGCCCAAGGCTTTGAAACACCAACTTTTACAGAAATGGCCTATCCAGCGGATAACAGTAATAACAGCTTGAGCTTAAATGCGGCAGAAAGTGAAACTTATGAAATTGGCTTAAAGGCTGCTAATCGCTTCGGTGACTTTACTGCAGCCGCTTTCCAGACCCAGACTGAAAATGACATTGTGTCTGCAGGCAATGATAATGGTCGTTCTACTTTCCGTAATGCAGATAAAACCTTAAGAAAAGGGCTAGAACTTTCCTGGAGTAAAGACCTCTGGCGTGATCTCACTGCTCAAGCCAGTTATAGCTATATAGATGCAACTTTTGATGCAGATATTCCTGCAATTCTTAATGATGAAGGAGAGATTGTAGTATCTAGAGTGGCATCCGGTAACTACATTCCGGGTATTGCTAAAAATCAGGCTTTTCTTGGTTTAGGCTGGAAACCTGAAAATGGCTTAAATGCGGGTTTAGATGTACGTTATTCAGACCGTATTTATGTCAACGACATTAATTCACAGTATGCGCCAAGCTATACTGTTGCTGGTGCCAATGTCGGTTATCACTGGAATATGAAAGACTGGTCTGTCAAAACTTTTGCGCGTGTAGATAATTTGTTTGATAAAGACTATTCAGGTTCGGTGATTGTCAATGAAAGCAATGGCCGTTTCTATGAGCCGGCAGAAGGGCGAAACTGGAGTGCCGGATTGAGTATAACCAAAGCGTTTTAATTAAAATAATTTGTGGCTGCTCAATTTTCAAAATAAAAAATCCCGCTTCCTGAGCGGGATTTTTTTATATTTAAGCTTTGACCAGTTGATCAGAGGATTTGAGATAAAACTAAATCGTTTTCTGATTCACTCGTTTTGATAATTCCTCGGCACTTTCCACCCGTTCAGAATATCGATCGGTGAGATAAGCAGACTGACCGCGAGTGAGCAGGGTGAACTTGTAGAGTTCTTCCATCACATCCACAATGCGGTTGTAATAAGGTGATGCTTTCATGCGCCCATCTTCCTCAAACTCAAGGAAAGCTTTGGGTACAGAAGACTGATTTGGAATGGTGATCATCCGCATCCAGCGTCCTAAACCACGCAACTGATTCACTGCATTAAAGGATTGTGAACCACCACAAACCTGCATCACGGCCAGTGTCTTGCCTTGCGTGGCACGAATTGCACCGGCTGCCAGAGGAATCCAGTCAATCTGGGCTTTTAAAATCGAACTCATCGAACCATGACGTTCCGGTGAACACCAGACCATGCCTTCTGACCAGGCCAAAAGCTCATGCAGTTCTTTTACCTTAGGGTGACTCGTATCTGCATCCTCCGGTAAGGGTAATCCTTTGGGATGGAAGATTCTAACTTCGGCGCCAAAATATTCCAGTATCCGGCCAGCTTCCTGAACGGCGAGGCGACTGTAGGACCGTTCACGGTTTGAACCATATAGCAGCAGAATACGGGGTGGATGATCCAGTACTTTAGCCTGAACTTTGTCCAGTGTTGGTGTTTCTAGCAGATTCACATTGATATTCGGGAGATCCATCGGGTTATGCCTCTTTAAACACTTTTTTTCTCAGCGATAATGAAACGCTGACCAGCGCAATCAGAACTGGAACTTCAACCAGAGGGCCAATCACGGTGGTAAATGCCACAGGGGATGCGAGACCGAAAGTGGCAATCGCAACTGCCAGCGCCAGTTCAAAATTATTACCGGCAGCGGTAAAAGAAATAGCCGCAGTTTTAGGATAATCATTGCCCATCCATTTGCTCATAAACAAGCTGATAAAGAACATCACCACGAAATAAATGGTCAAGGGAATGGCAATTCTGAGTACATCCAGTGGCAGGCTAACCACATCACCACCTTTAAGGCTAAACATGGCAACAATGGTAAACAACAGAGCCAGCAGGCTGAGCGGACTGATTTTTGGAATAAACTGCGTTTGATACCATGCCAGACCTTTTTGCTTGACCAGAATCAAACGCGTCAAAAAGCCCAGCAAAAATGGAATACCCAGATAAACCAGAACCGCGTGGGTAATCGTCCAGAAGCTGACATCAATCACCTGTGCTTCAACACCAAAATAAGGCGGCAAGAAAGTCAAGAATAGCCAGGCATAGCTACTGAAAAACAGGATCTGGAAAATACTGTTAAATGCCACCAGTCCGGCCACATACTGATTATCGCCGCACGCCAGACCATTCCAGACTAAGACCATGGCAATACAACGCGCCAAGCCGATCAAAATAACACCCGTCATATATTCAGGATAGGATTGTAGGAAAATCAGCGCCAATGCAAACATCAGGCAGGGTGCAATCAGCCAGTTTTGAAGCAGAGACAGGGTGAGCGTGCGTTTATCCTTAAATACCTGCGGCAAGGTGGCATAGTCCACTTTGGCAAGTGGCGGATACATCATGATAATCAGACCGATGGCAATCGGAATATTGACCGAATCAATACTTATCCGGTCTAAAGCAATCGACGCCTGAGGAAAGAAAACCCCAATCCCGATCCCCAGCAGCATGGCGATAAAAATCCAGAGGGTCAGATTTTTATCTAAAAATGACATTTTTGAAGCAGACATGATATTGGACTCAGGATACTTCGCAAGGTGTTGAAATAGTAGATTTTAGTTTTTGAATTTCCGGATCTTGTGCGATGACTGTTAATACTTCATTTGCCCAGACCGGCAAATCCGGATTTAAACGGTAATAAACCCATTGCCCTTGGCGTTGATCCAGCAAGATACCCAGATTTCTCAATAAAGCCAGATGACGGGAAATTTTGGGCTGGCTCAGATTTAATTGTTCTGTGAATTCACAAACACAGACATTCTGTTTGGCCATGATCAGCTTTAAAATATCTAAACGTGTTGAATCGGCAAGACATTTAAAAAAATCGGTCTGATGCATCGCGATATCCTGATATATTTGCTATTGCGAATATACGGATATCCATATATAAAAGCAAGATTGTTTATGTACTGAGAAAAGTTATGTCGCAAAAAATCAAGATTTATCATAATCCCGAATGTGGAACCTCCCGAAATACTTTGGCCTTGATCCGTAATACCGGTGAGGAACCACAGGTGATTGAATATCTGAAAAAACCACCGTCCAAAGAAGAACTGATTCAGTTAATCCAAGATGCGGGTCTGTCGGTACGTGAAGCGATTCGTAAAAATGTGAAGCCGTATGAAGAACTCAATTTGGAAAGCAGTGATTGGACAGATCATCAACTGATTGATTTTATGCTGCAACACCCGATTTTGATTAATCGTCCATTTGTGGTGACTGAACTTGGTGTGAAATTGTGCCGACCATCAGAAGTTGTTTTAGATATTCTTTCCGCTCCGCAGCGCGCAGCTTTTAGCAAGGAAGACGGGGAAATGATCATTGATGAAGCAGGGAAGAGATTGAAATAAATCGCGGGATTTAAAGTCGATCGCTCAGATCACAAAAAAGCCACCGCAAGGGTGGCTTTTTATTTAAAGCTAAAATGACAGATATCGGATTATTTTAAGCTAAACCGTCATGCGACACATAAGTTGTCATTAGCATAATAATCAAATCAGTGTCTTAATTCTTCAAACGAACCATAATGTCATTATACTGCGACTCAACCGATGTCATTATGAGTGTAAGACGACTCAACCTGTGTCATTTGTCTAAATGAGCTTTTAGTAGGTGTTTTAGATGTCTTTAATTTGTTAACTTAGTGTTGAATCCAGAGTTCAAAGTATTGAGGATTAGTTAGCCGCACTAGAGCATTTTTTATTCTTGGAAGATAATCCTACTATCCATAGTAATAAATTGTTTTATTTAGTATTATTCTAAAAATTTCATAACTTGTATTGATATTCTTGACATGCCTATATACGAAAATAAAGCAGATCATCGACCTCCTAATTGGAGCAAAGACAAAAAAAGCAAATGGATTGTAGAGGTAACGGAAGAGGAAGAAATTTTCTTTCATGGTTATGAGCAAAATTGGCTACATGAAGAATCAGAATCTATTTGGGCTATTAAAGTTGAAGATGAAAGCCCGGCGAATTCAAACATGAGGTGCGACAGTTTGAAAAGTCTTATGATAATCAACAAGCTGAGCAAATTTCTCTAATGGTGTAAGCCAATCTAACGCTTTTCTAGGACGAGTATTCAGTGACATGGCAACTTGATTTAAATAATGCTGATCTGCCTGATTTAAATC